>CAZDNQ010000054.1:9523-14962 GCA_964506605.1 uncultured Victivallis sp.
CAGCCATATTTCACCGCCAAGATTAATATTGACAGTGAACAGTATCCTTGAGGCATGGTGAATTCAAGAAGAGGCAGTTCCGGAAATCCTCTTTACTTTGCCGTTGAGTTCCGGAGGAATTTCCGCGGGGGCAGTCCGGTGCGTCTGCGGAATGTCTTTGAGAAATGGAATTCGTCGTAGAAGCCAGTCTTCTCCGCGATTGTCTTAAGCTTGTCCCCTCGCAGAAGCATGGCCTTCGCCTCATTTATCCTCATGCCCAGCAGCGAGTCCAATGGAGACCGTCCGGTAATCTTCCTGTATTTATGCGAGAGGGAGGACGGGCTGACATTCAGGAAGCGGGCGATGTCCACAAGTTCGACATATGCACCCAGCTTCTCCCTCATGAATCCATCAGCCTTTTCGATGAACAATTCGTCCTCGGTCCGGACTTTGCCGGAACTGACAGTCCAGCAGTTATCCCTGCCATTCATCTTCGCGCTACGGCTGTGCAGGAGTTCGATTATGGAATAGAACTCCGACTGTGCCTGCCAGAAATCCTTGCCGCCATTTTTAGATAATGCAATATTATACAATAAATTGCCTAGAAGGTTCTCGGGATCCTGGAATTCCGCAAATCCGCCCCTCTTGCCTGTATACTTGTCCAGCCCCGCGAATTCACCGCCTGTGAAGATTATGTATCTGCTCTCGACTGGAACTTCAAGTCCTCTTGTATCTTCACGGTATGGCGTACCGGGGGAGTAGAGATGGGCGATGCCTGCCGTTCTTGGAAGCCATTTTCCTCCATGGCCGGCAAGGCAGAGTCCGCAGTCGTCGACAGAGTAGTCCAGAACCCAGGCCTGGTTCCTGATGACGCCGCTCAGGCGAGCGGTGTCCTGGAAATTGAGGATCGCGGAAATTATCCTTGGATTGATCTTCGAATATTCCGGTCCGTCGAAAATAAAACCTCTGTTCGCTGCTTCGGCCATGCTTCCTTTCAGTTTGCAATAATATACATTAAACATGCATTAGTTTCCATGTTAAGTGATTGGTTATGCCGATATATTTGAAGCAAAAAGGAGAACCTCATATGGATAGATACGGCATGGCGGCAGTGTTCAAGGGACCGAACAGGAACTTTGAGATCCGGGAATATCCAGTTGGAAAACCACAGCCCGGCAATGTCCTGCTCAAACTGGAATACAGCGGGATCTGCGGGACAGACATCCATATCTGCAAGGGAAAGCTCCCCATGCCGGCATGGGACCTCATTATCGGGCATGAGTTCACTGGCAAGATTGAAGCTGTTGGCAAGTCGGTGACAAAAGATGCATTGGGCGGAAAAATTAAGACCGGTGATTCAGCGATAGCCTGTGTCGCCATCCCCTGCGGCGTATGTTTCTGCTGCGGACGCGGTGAAGTCTCCAGCTGTATGAACTTCGGGGTCACATATCTGAAGAATCCGGCGGACAATCCGCATTTCCATGGAGGATACGGCGAATATCTTTTCTCGCCATCGGAAAATGTCGTTCGCGTTCCAGAAGGCGTCTCTGCGAAATCCGCAGCCGCGTTCCCATGCGGCGGTCCGACGGTTATCAGAGCATGCAAGTATGCCGGCGGTCTGGAGAAAGGCGAACTCGTGGTTGTTCAGGGAACTGGATCTCTTGGAATCTTCGCTGTCGCCTGGGCTGTAAGCCACGGATGCAAAGTGATTGCCATCGGTTCGTCCTCCAATCCGGAAAGGACAAGGATCGTCGAGAAGCTTGGCGCTGAAATGGTGCTCGATTACAGGAAGGTTCCAAGAGAGGAGAGGTTGAAGAAGGTACAGGAGTTTGCAAAGGCGAATGGACGAGGAAACGGCGCGGATGTAATCATCGAGACCAGCGGTTCTCCAGATGCATTTCCGGAGGGGCTGGATCTTGTGAGGACGCGTGGACGCTACATAGTCCCCGGACAGTATTCCTCCAGCGGCGGAGTGCAGGTCAATCCTGAACTCATAACGTTCAAGGCGATCAGGATCACCGGCAGCGGCCAGTATTGCATGGACGATCTCGGTACATATCTGGAGTTCCTCGGAAACAATAAAAGGACGCAGAAGATCTTCGAGGAATGCATCACACATGAATACAAGATCAAGGATGCGGATCTCGCAATTGCGGATGTCGCGGCGGGAAAGGCGATAAAGGCGGTTTTAATATGAACGTCGAACATCGAACATTGAACATTGAACTTCGAAGTAAAGAGAATCATGATTGGCGGAAAATACTCTCAGAGGAGAGGAACAGGAACTTGGAGCCTCTCCATAACCTCTCGTCTTGCTGGAGGGGGAGGTACTATCTTGATAATGATTTGTCCGGCAAGTCCGAGCCGGTCATCAGGGCGGAGGCATTGCGCAAGGTTCTTGAAAACCTGTCTTGCCCGATCAGCGTTGACGATGAATTCTTCGGGGGGAAGGATTGTTATTCATCTAAGTCGTTACCTGTCGGTGTTTCAGAAGAACAATACCAGTTAGCAGTAAAAGCCGACGAAAAGCGAGGCAGGCGGAATTTCTGGTCGGGCTGGGATCATATGCTTCCTGATTATCGTGAAATCCTTTCGCTGGGTATCGGTGGAATAATCACAAAGGCTGAAAAATCATTGTCAAAACCGTATCGCAGTAAAAAGCAGAAGGAATTCCTTAAGGCGGTAATCATCGCGCTTGAGGCCTTTTCCTCATTTATCCTGCGAAGTTCGCAGGATATGGAGAAGGCTGGCAGGAATGATATCGCGGAAAGGTTGAAAAGGATTTCTCGAAATCCTCCGAAGAATCTCCACGACGCCATGCAGCTCGCCTGGATCACGCACGTCGTACTTGAAAGCGAGGGACGCTGTCACAACGCTCTTGGAAGAATCGACCAGTACCTATATCCGTTTTACAGGAAGGATGTTGAAGAGGGGATAATTGACAGGGAAGTGGTTCTTCATCTTTTCTGCCATCTCTGGTCGAAGATCGAAGGATTCCACGAGGTCACGAACATCTGCATCGGTGGACTGACACCTGACGGACATGATGCCGTAAACGAGCTTACATATATCTGCCTTGAGGCGACGAAGCTTGTGAGATCGCCGTCGACAAATCTGTCAGCCAGGTTCCATGAGGATTCCAGCAGGGAATACCATATTGCCTGCGGTGAAGTGATCAGGACCGGCATCGGGTTTCCGGCGATATTCAATGATCATGTGACTGTGCCGGCGCTTGAGGGCATTGGCATTCCGTCCGAGATCGCCAGGGATTACTGCATGGTGGGATGCATCGAGACGATGCTTGCTGGAAGGCAGCAGGCATGGGGCGACAGCCGCTTCAATCTGGCGCTGGTGCTGTCTAGGGCAATCGACAGCATTCGACAAGATAAATTGACATACAAAGATTTCGCAGCATTCTTCGCTGGCCAATTCAGGGAAGAGATGAAAAAGCATGTCGGGCAGATCAATGATGCAATCAAATCATTTCCTCCGGACAAGTTCCCTGATCCGTTCCTTTCCGCGTTTACGCAGGACTGCATCGGCAAAGCGAAGGACATCAATGACGGAGGCGCAGAGTTCAGGCGGTTCCACGGAATAGGCTGCGTCGGGCTTGCGAATGTCGCAGATTCGCTTGCTGCGATGAAGAAGCTTGTTTTCGAGGAGAAGAAGATCAAGTTTGATGAGCTTGTGAAGGTTCTTGAAGCGGATTTCGCAGGTAATGAGCATGTCCGCCACATGCTTTTGAACAATGCGCCGAAATACGGCAACGACGATCCGTATGTCGACACGATCGCGGCATGGGTCGTTGATCTGTTCACCTCCGAATGCCTGAAATACAGGACAGCCGACGGCGGCCGTTTTGTCGCGAACATGGCCACTAACATACAGAACATCCCATGCGGCGCGGAAGTCAAGGCGACTCCTGATGGAAGACGGGCGTTCACTCCTCTTGCCGACGCGGCATCGCCGAATTCCGGGAGGGATGTGAAAGGGCCGACCGCGTTTATTGCGTCAGTATCTGTTCCGGACTACACGAAGACAGTCGGTGGCACGGTGATAAACATGAAGTTTGATCCGGAGTTTTTCGCTGGGGAAAGGGGTGCGGATATTTTTCTGGGTTTTACCCGTAAGTTTGTAAGTGGAGGAATCCATGAGCTGCAGTTCAATTTTACCGGCAATGAGATGCTGCAGGCGGCACGGAAGGATCCGGAGAAATACGCGGGGCTGGTTGTGAGGGTCAGCGGATTCTCGGCCTACTTCACAAGGCTGGAAGGCAAGGTCCAGGACGATATAATAAAACGTCGGACACATCGCATTTTATGAATTGAATGCTAATTTTCGAGATTTCCAAAAAACAAAACTGGAGATCTCTTATGAGCCGTTCAGTCTTCGCGTCAATACCTGCTGATCATCCCCTTAGAAAATCCTCGTGGATATGGCCGGAGGGATATATGTATCTACTGAACCATTTCGCGCAGTTCAGGTACGACTTTGACTTGAAGAAGATTCCAGCTAAGGCGCCGCTGTTTATCACTGCGGACAAATCATACAGGCTCCACGTCAACGGGCAGTATGTCTGCCGCGGACCGGCGAGGGGATACCAGACGCACTGGCCGTTCGACGAGGTGGATGTCAGGAAATACCTGAAGCCCGGGCACAACTGGATCTCGGTCGAGGCATATACTCCCGGAATAAGCACGTTCGGATATCTCCATTACACGAAGGCTGGAATGCTCTGCGCGGCGAAATGGGGGGATCTTGAAATCAACACGCAGCCGAAGACATGGAAGATGCGGCGCGACTACGCCTACAACATCGACACCGCGAGGCTGTCCATGCAGCAGGATTTCCAGGAGGACTTTGACGCCTCGAAGAGCGACAGGAGCTGGATCACGTCTGGGAAGGCGCCGGCGGACTGGAAGGCGGAATATTTCCCGCCGCACGGGCAGCAGCTTCTTTCCACGCCTTTCGGACAGCCTCCGTATGACGATGTCGAGCCGCGAGGGATACCGATGCTCCGCGAGGAGCTGATGGCTCCCGCCGAAGTCACATCGTACGGTGTTGGAAAATGCTCCGGCGAGTACAGGACCTGCAAGAATATTTCCTGGTATTTCATAGACAATGAGTTCCAGTCCGTGAAGAAGTGGGATGCGGGAAGCGCTGTCAAATCCACGTTGAGGAATGGCGCGATGGAAGTGACGATAGATCCTGAAGGTGCCGGAAAATTCAGCGCGCTTACTTTTGACATGGGGGAATTCTCAGTCGGAAACCTGCTTTTGGAAATCGAAGGCGCGACGGGCGGCGAGATCCTGGACTTCCATTATTTCCAGTGCCTGAGGAAGGGCATCCCAGTGTTCCTCCCCCCTGGCGGAGGCTGTCTTGCGGCATTCGCAAACAGGCTGAGGCCAAGGCAGGGGAAGACCAGCCACAGCCACATTGCGGAGATCGGCTTGCGGCCGA
>CAZDNQ010000055.1:0-14905 GCA_964506605.1 uncultured Victivallis sp.
GCTGTTGGTGGTTATTGCAATAATCGCCATTCTCGCGGCCCTGCTTCTGCCGGCCCTGAAGAACGCGAAGGACTTTGCGAAATCCGCAATCTGCATGTCCACCATGAAGCAGGTTGGACTGGCGTTCGAAATGTACAGGGGCGATAGCGACGACTACTTTCCGGCATGCGACGATATTTTCCCTTCAGGCACATATAGCGGATGGCAGGAAAGGCCGCTCTGGGATCCTCATCCGATATACAGGTGGTTCAACAAGCTAGAGCCTTATACCAAAAGCTATTCGGTGTTCAACTGCCCGGTGATGAACGACGGCAAGGGCTATGCCGGAAACCCAGGATCCAGATCGAGGGTTGCGAATGCCGACAAGGAAGGCGCGAACTATGTTGTAAGAGGCACGTCGCCGGACGGCGCCAGCTGCAACTATGCATACAACCGCGCGACTTTCGGATGGTTTGAATGGCCGACAGATCCCTGGACCGCCCAGCCCCAGTTCATCACGAAGAAATATAATGCAATTGAAAGGATAGCCAAAGACGCCGGAGTAGGTGTCTCCAAGGTAATAATGATGATGGACGGCGTCCAGCATGTCGCACAGGGGAATCCGACGGCCGACACCAACAACTGGGAGCACACGATGGCGGCATGGAGATACATCCACAACGGGATGAAGAACGTCAATGTGATTTATCCGGACCTGCATGTGGAATCGCAGAAGCGGAGCGCGATGAGATACACATCGTCCGCCGGTTACGATATCCTGTGGACCGATTAATGCCTTCTTCCTTGGGACAGGGGCACATTATCATATAAAAAGCATCTCCTCCGATTGAAATTGGACGGTGTACATGCTTTTTTATAAAGTTTTTTCCGTGTTCATAAAGGGGAGCGCCATTTGAAATATATCTTCATAGCTGTGCTATTCGTCCTTATCCTGGCCACCATCGGCACTTCGATGTTCAACAGGCAGATCAGCAGCGGCAAGCCCGTAATTTACTGGGTCACCGACAACAATCCCGCCCGCGCCCTCCAGATAAACACCTTCCAGGCCTGGATGAAGAAGAAAGGATATCCCGACTGCGAGCTCAAGCTCGATACCGCCAACCGCGACGTCTCCAAGCAGGTCATACAGAGCGTCTCCGGAGTCGGCGGCGACGTCATGGACTGCTGGAGCGGCGGAGGCGACATCATGTATTTCGCCGAAATGGGCATCATGGAGGATGTCACCGAGGACGCGAAGAAGCTCGGATTCGATCCGTCGAAGACCTTCCCTTCGCTCGAGGACGATCTCAAAGTCGGCGGGAAGCAGTATATCTTCCCCTGCAACGTCGGCGCCAGCATGTATTTCGTGAACTGCGATGCATTCAAGAGGTTCGGTCTTGAAACACCGCCTATGACCTGGGACATCGCCGAATTCGAGAAGAGGGGCAGGGAATTTGTAGAAGTGGCAAACAAGGGTCTTGACAGGCGCCAGTATTTCATGGCCGAGAACATCGACATGATATCGACGATGCGTTCATATGGGAACGACGTGTTCAATGAGACTCTGACAGGCTCCAGGATGGTCGGCGAAGGGAACGACGGGTATATGAAGGCCATAATCCTCAACAAGAAATGGATAGAGGTCGACCACATCATCCCTTCGGCCGCGGAAGTGCAGTCGTTCGCGACGGACAGCGGATATGGCGGCGCTACATTCCAGCTTTTCTTCAAGGGGAACTTCGCGATGGTCTCGACAGGCCGTTATGCGCTGATACAGTTCAGGCAGTTCGGGAAGATGGATCTCGATGCCGTGCAATATCCGAACGGAGGCTATCCCAACACGATAATCGCGACCCGCGCGGCCCTCGTATACAAGGGTGGAAAGCACAAGGATCTTTCGAAATACTTCCTTGCGTATCTCGCAAGCGAGGACTACAACATGAACATAGTGAACGATGCGGACGCGCTGCCGCCGAATCCTGAATTCACGAGGACGGAGGAGTATCTCCATCCGAAGGACTATCCGAACGAATGGAAGGTGCACAAGAAGTTCGCGCAGGACGCCGTGGACATTTCAATCGTACTCACAAAATCACCGTTCGTCGCCAACAAGAGGGTGTATGGCTACCTGGATGATGCGAGACAAGCAGTGCTTTCAGACAAGCAGACGCCTGAAGAGGCTGTGAAATACTGCGAGCTCAGGATCAACGAGGAGATAGAGCGCACCCTGCTTGAAAAACCGAAGATGAAGCCGGAATATGACAGGCAGGTCGAGCTGCAGAAGAAGATTGACGAATACAGGAAGGCCGGCAAAAAGATTCCAAAGGACTGGATCAGCAACCCGTTCCATAAGAAATATTACAAGGATATGGGCTGGCTGGAGTGAAAAAACATTAACTTCCAACATTGAACTTTGAACATCGAATAAAAGGAACTAATTTCGAAGTTGGATGTTCAAGAATTCGGAAGTTGAAATTTAGGAGCGCCGGCGCTCCGATAGGAAAAACATGCTAAGCAAAAAGACATCAAATACGATTGCGGGAATTGCCTTCCTGTCGCCGAACATCATAGGCTTCCTGTGCTTCACCACGATTCCTCTTATCTTCAGCATGATCCTGGCGTTCAGCAACTGGGACCTGACCTTGCACAACATGTTCCAGAACGAGACTATCAAGTTCGTCGGGCTCAAGAATTTCATCCGCCTCTTCCAGGAGCGCGATTTCTGGAAGTTCCTCGGCAACACCCTCTTCCTCATGATGGGCGCGCCGTTCGCCATCGCAGGCAGCCTCATCGCCGCAATCCTGCTGAGCAAGGATCTCAAGGGCAAGAAGTCCGGCGTATTCAAGATAATACTCCCCGGAGCAATCCTCTTTGTGTCATGCGTGATGCTGACACTCGTCGGCATGGGTGCAGCGGCCCTCACCATAGTGATTGTCGGCGCTGTCGGAATGACCCTGATAAGCGGGATACTTTTCGGACAGACTGTCTACCGCACTCTCTTCTATCTTCCTAACTTCACATCCGGCGTCGCCGTATATATACTATGGAAGAAGCTGTACAGCCCGCAGACAGGACCTGTCAATGCCGTGCTTGACAAGCCTCTTGCAGCAATAGGGAACGTGGTCAATGCAACTCCTTCATGGGTGATCCTTGCAGGGGAATGGTTCTGCCTGATCCTGGGCCTTTTCATCCTGATGAAGGTTCTCAAATCCCTCTTCAACCACTGGAGGGACGGGGATCTCGGCCACTGCGCCATCGGACTCTCCCTGTCCTTTGCCGTCCTGCCATCGTTTTTTGCGATCCTGTGGGCGCCTACGGCCGCTGCGAAGTTCATAATGCCGGCGGCTTCCGTCGGAATGCTTATCTATTTCCTTGCAACCAAGATCAGGACAAGGGACTTCCCGTGCACTATGTGGCATGGGGTGGGAACAGGATTCATGATATCGATGATCTCCCTTGTCCCAATGTTCATGTTCATAGGATTTGCGGCCGCCATAGCGAATCTCCCGGCGCTTTCAGCCGACGGGCTCCAGCCGCCGGAATGGCTTGCGAGCTATGACTGGGCGAAGCCGGCCATCATGATCATGGGGCTCTGGGGCGCCATCGGCTCCAACAACATGCTCCTGTATCTCGCCGGACTCAGCAACGTACCACCGGAACTCGAGGAGGCCGCCGATATTGATGGCGCCACGCCGTTCCAGAAGTTCTGGCATGTAACGTGGCCTCAGCTCGCGCCAATCACCTTCTTCATAGTCGTCATGTCGGTCATCGGTGGACTCCAGGGCGGATTCGAGATGGCAAGGACCATGACCCAGGGCGGACCCTGGGGATCGACCACGACCTTGAGCTACTTCATCTATAACGAAGGCTTTGCAACCGGAAGGCTTGGATATTCCTCCGCCATCTCCTGGGTGCTCTTCATCATGGTCTTCTCGATAACCATGATCAACTGGAAATTCGGGAGCAAGTATGTCAACGACTGAAAAATTCAACACTGGCACAAGAGATTCTGTCATGAACGTCTCCAAGGGCAAGACCCTTCAGAAGGAGATCATGGGCATAAGCCTCCTGCATATCCTCCTGGCCGGGATGAGCCTCCTGTTCATGCTGCCTTTCCTGTGGATGGTGCTCACAAGCCTCAAGACCCTCGCGGAAGTCGGCCTGCCTGAATGGATGCCGCAGTCATTGCAGTGGAAGAACTATGGAGAGGTCTTCGATGTGATACCATTCGCCAAGTTCTACTGGAACAGCATACTCATCGCCTGCTGGGTCACCTTCCTCCAGGTCTTCACCAGCTCCCTCGCCGCCTTCAGCTTCAGCCGCCTCAACTGGCCGGGACGCGACAAGGTTTTCCTCATGTATCTTGCCACGATGATGCTCCCGGGACTCGTCATGATGATCCCCAACTACCAGATCATGATCTCCCTCGGGTGGGTTGATTCATTCATCGGCCTGATCGTTCCTGCATCATTTTCCGCGTTCGGTACATTCATGATGAGGCAGTTCATGATGACCATCCCCACAAGCCTCGACGAGGCCGCCGAGATCGACGGCGCCAGCAAATGGCAGCTATACTGGGATGTCATCCTCCCGCTCTCAAAGCCCGGCCTCATAACCCTCACAATTTTCACCTTCATGGGCAACTACCAGAGCTTCTTCTGGCCGCTGGTCATGCTCAAGAGCATAGATAAATACACACTGCCGGTCGGACTCCTGTTCTTCGATTCGACACGCGGACAGACCACCCACCTTCTCATGGCGGGCGTGACAATGTCCGTCCTCCCGATGGTCATCGTCTTCATCATCATGCAGAAGCAGATGGTGAAGGGAATCCAGCTGGGTGCGGTCAAGGGATAAAGTCAGTAACCAGTATTCAGTGACCAGTAGACAGAGATCGGTAATCACCGAGGGATAATCGGATTTTCACATACAATTAATTTTACTGGCAACTGTTTACTGAATACTGATTACTGATTTATGAACTACCTCGCACATGCGTTCCTCTCCGGAGACAACCCTGAAGTCCTGATAGGGAATATGTCTGCAGACAGCCTGAGGAAAAATTCATTGTCCGGGCTTTCACCTGATATCGTCCGCGGCATCCATCTTCACCGTAGAATCGACAGGTTCACGGATACCAGCGGGGAATTCTCGGCCTGCAAGTCTGTGTTCATCCCGCAATATGGGAGATATGCGCACATACTTGTGGATATCGCGTTCGATCATCTGCTGATCGTGAAATGGGCTGACTATACCACTGCCGACCTGTCTGTCTTCATAGGAAAAGTCTATGAGGCTCTTGAGGCGAGACGCCACATGCTCCCGGATGCATTCGTGCCCATTTTCGACAGGATGCGCGAGGATGACTGGCTCAGGGGCTACGGAAGCCTTGATGGAGTGGCGATGGCGTACGAAAGGATCGGACACAGGATTGGAGCGGCGCCAGGAAGGCTCGCCGGTGCTGCGGAACTTATCGGCCGGAAACATGATTACCTGTGCGGAGAGTTTAGTAGTCTTTTTCCGAAAGTTATAAGGACGGCTGATGAAATCATAAGAGGCGGCGGCTGAAGGACAGCCATGCATCATTTCCTTGATGAAGCCGGCTCGGTCTCCGGTTCGACCTGGAAAAGTCCGAACAGCTTGTGCCTTTCAGATATTCTCCTTGTCTCATCAAGCCTGTTTTTCTCCTTCAGCTGCTTCAAGGATAAATAGGCCTCATTGAAGATATCGGACTTCGCACGCCATGCGCCATCGGCATCTCTCGCATATCCTGACGAGGTATAAAGTTCCTGTTCGATCCTTTTCCTGTTCTCCTCGTAGAACTTGTCGGATTCTGCCTTGTAGCTGTTCCTGATCTCCTTGATCTTCTCCTGTGTCTTGAAAGTCGCGGCAGCGGAGTCGAACAGGTACTTGAAGTCGTCCAGGATGTCCCTCATGCTGTATTTCTCATTGTCGACCAATATGAAGAGGCCTTCCTTGCCCTTGTATGTGCCCTTAACGGGTCCGGACCTGTTCTTGGAGAGGAATTCTATCTCCTGCCCCGGCCTGGCCTCCTCATAAAGCTTCATCACGCCGCTGATCTTTTCAGCGATGTTCCTCGGATTGTATTTTTCACCGGCGAGCGCCTTTGCGGAATCTGAGGCTTCCCTGGAAATCTGCTCGGGAGTCTTCAACGGAGGATTTACCGGATATTCAAGCTTTGCAGACCTCGCAGCCTCAATGCGGATCTCCTCGTCGGAAGGCGTTTTGACTTCGGAAAGCTCCTTCCTGAGTTGATTCAATACCCTGCTGTGTTCAGACTTGCAGTATTGGACAACCGCATATCCGATGATGAAAAGCATCAAGGGGACTATGATCAGTCCGGCAGCCCACTTTGCAATTGCATGAAGGGGAGATCCCGTTTCACGGCGCCTTGTGTTCAGTTTCCTGCCCATCTTGACCAATATGATTAGGCCCGGCTCAGTTGACCGGGGTGACAGTTATCGAATATTTCACAGGAACTATCAGGGCTTTTACATCGGCATCCTTCTTCGCCTGTATCTTGCCCAGCTTATCCTTCAAGGTGTCGCCGGCGGCCTTTAGTTCCGCGTCATCCTTCATGTATTCGGACAGGCTGCGGAACTGGGTGACGATCCCTTTTATCATGCTGGTCTCAAACACCTGCTTCCCTCCCACGGCCTGCAAAACTTTTGTAAAATTCTCATCGAAAGGAGTCTTGGTGAACTCGGCTGCCAGGTTGATCCCGGCCTCGAGCTGCTCCTTCGTGAACTCCTTGCTTTCATTGCCCCAGGCGACCTTGGCCTTTGCTGCATCCAGGTTTTTGACCTTGAGTATGAACCTGTTCAGATCCTGGTTGAATGGGAAAAAAGGTAGAATTGTCGCCGCCTGTGGTTCGGAGCTGAAGCAGAAAGGATATTTTACGCTTTCCAGCTCAACTTTACCATTTGAGGACGACAGCACCTTATGCCCTTCGCCTGCAGTTGCGGAACCTTTCATGTCGACTGTGATTTCAGCTATGTTTCCGTCGCAGCCAAGTGCCTTGAGGAAGGCCGATGCCATTATCAGGTGTCCGTTGGCCCCGGGATGGACGCCGTCGCGGCCGCAGACATCATAATCCTCCCCCTTTTCCTTTTTAGCCTTTGCCATTGCCTCGACCAGCGGGGTGTGGACATCGGCAAAGGAAGTTTTCAGCTCGCCGGCAAGCTTCTCGTCTATGTCACGGAGATGCTTCAGGTTGTCGTTATATCCTTCTCCGGAGGATTTGTCGCCGAAGACTGCAGGGGGCTTCTGGAAATATTTCGTGTCTACGGCTCCGGGGGATCCGGCGACAATCTGTGAAACACCGGCAGCCTTGAGTTTTTCCAGCACCGAACGCATCGCCTTCTCATAACTGCCGCCGATTGAGTCGTTGAAAGGACGGTAACCTCCATCATTCATCCCATAGCATGTCGTGGCGGCGGTAGGCTTGAACGGGGAAAGATCATTCTCAAGGCGGCCAGAAAAACCGCTGGCTGTCTCCCCGCCCCATCCGAACTGGAATACGCAGATGTCCTTCCTCCCTGCGCATGCGAGCAGGTATGTCTCCATGAACTTGCTGTATATCCTCTGCTCCGTGATGGAATCACCTATTATCGCAAGGCGCGAATCCTTGGGAAGTTCAGCCGCAAATGATGGCAGTGAAACCGCTGAAAGCACGAACGCCAGGGCGAATACAATTGATCTGATGCCTCTCCTCATATGATAACTCCTCTGTTGGATGATTTGGAAAAAAAACAATAACGGTTATTTTTAGTGACCCTGTAAAATACAGGAATCCGAAGAATTAACAACAGGAATTTTCAAAATGGGCACCTTCCGGAAAGTCTCTGATTCGCTTATGAAACCAGGCTCCTTCGTCGTCGGCGTAAACTACTGGGCCTCGCATGCAGGCACGAACATGTGGGCGGACTGGCGTCCAGACGTCGTAGACAGGGATCTCAAGACTTTGTCAGCTGCAGGAGTGCAGGTCATGAGGGTGTTCCCACTCTGGCCTGATTTCCAGCCTCTTGCCATGCAGCGTGGCGGAGGTGGAAGCCTCGCCGGACTTTTCTTCGGCGAAAAACCTCTTCCTGACACCGAGGCCGGACAGGCGGGCGTTGACGAGGTCATGATCCAGCGGTTCCAGAAATTTGCGCAGCTTGCCGAAAAGCACGATATCTCCCTGATAGTCGGCCTTGTCACAGGATGGATGAGCGGAAGGCTGTTTGTTCCGCCGGCATTTGAACACCTCAACATCCTGACAGACCAGCTTGCAATAAAATGGCAGGTCAAGTTCGTGAAGTATTTCATTAAGAACCTGAAGGGCTATCCTGCGATCATCGCATGGGATCTCGGCAACGAATGCAACTGCATGGCCCCTGCGCCACGTCCGGAAGACGCCTGGGCGTGGACTTCATCCATCGCAAATGCGATCCGGGTTTCAGACAGTTCGCGTCCGGTGGTGTCCGGAATGCATTCGCTCATACCCGAGTTCAAGGGTGGGAACTCATGGCTCATCCAGGACCAGGCTGAACTCTGCGACCTCCTGACGACTCATCCCTATCCGATATTCACACCACATGCGAAACACGATCCCATCGACACCATCCGCTCAATCCTTCATTCCACGGCTGAAAACCATTTCTATGGCGACATCGGCGGCAAGCCGTGCTTCACCGAGGAGACAGGGACTCTTGGACCGATGGTCGGCAGTTATGCAAAGGCATCAGCCTTCATCAGGACAAGCATGTATTCCCTGTGGGCGAACGACTGCCGCGGGCTCCTGTGGTGGTGCGGATTCGACCAGAAGCACCTCATGCACCAGCCCTACGTCAAGACCGCGATGGAATGCGAGCTTGGACTCTTTACAAAGGATTATAAGCCCAAGCCGATGGCTGCGGAATTCGCAAAGTTCCGGAAATTCCTGGACTCTCTACCGTTTGAAAAACTGCCTGGACGGACAGTAGAGGCTGTCTGCATTCTTCCTGGCGGCAACGACCAGTGGGGCGCAGCCTATGGTAGTTTCATACTGGCGAAACAGGTGGGGCTGGATATTGAATTCCAGTACGCAGCCCAGCCTTTGAAGGATTCAAAATTCTATATGGTGCCTTCGGCAGCCGGCATGCATTCCATCATCCGTCCAAAATGGAACGAGCTTCTGGACAAGGTAAAGGAAGGTGCAACTCTCTACCTCTCCCTTGACGATGCATACTTCACAGATTTCAACGAGAGTTTTGGAGTTGAACTCCAATCAAGATACACTGGTACGTCAAAGTCGTCGTTCGTCATGCATGGCATTAAGGACGGTCCGACTCTTTCCTTCTGCCCTAAGACGACGCTTGCGATGAAGGCCGGAAAAGCGGAGATTCTCGGAAACAACGTCTCAGGCAATCCCGTCTTCTTCAAGTCGAAGCTCGGTAAAGGAACTGTATATCTCCTGACAATCCCAGTTGAGCAGATGATGATAACGACGCCGGGATCATTCCAGGCCGAAGAGACCTGCGACACCTGGAAGCTATACGCTCATATGGCGGAGCCCTTCCTCCGCAGGCGCGCCCTGAAGAGCAATCACCCGTTCCTGAATGTGACCGAGCATCTGGCCGGAAAATCCAGGCGCATCTACGTGCTTGTCAATGCTAGCCAGGAGAAGATAGAGACGGATCTGGAGATCACCTCAGGCTGGAAGCTGGACAAGAAGTATCCCACGGAGCTTTCCGTAGGCAAGCTTGCGGACGGCAAGGCAAAGATCTCAATGGAAGCAAATTCAGGGGCAGTTGTGATTCTGAGGAAGTAGCTCAGCTTGTAATTTGCTTGCCAAGAGTCGGTCCCTTGCAGGACAGCTTATCTTCGCATATTTCAAGCGGATCTATGCGCGGGCTGCGAGCCTTGAACCCCGTGTCCCAGGCATGGTAGATGAGCCATGTCTTGCTATCCGGTCCCTCAAAGATGTTGTGATGGCCCGGACCTTTCACAAGATCTGTCGACGAGAGGATTTTGTTCTCCTGCTCCTCGAAAGGTCCTGCCGGGGATTTCCCGACTCCGTATCTCACGTTATATGTGTCATTTGTCCAGGCGCCGGTGCTGTATGTCAGGATGTAGCGTTTGTCCCGGTGCAGCATGCACGGACCTTCCTGCCAGCCATGATGGCTCACAAGCTGGATCGGCTTTCCCGCGACTTTGGAAGGAGACGTCATCTTGTCGACATAGATCTGGCCGGCCTTGAGACCGTCATGGTTACCGTGTTCGATAGTATAGTATATATAGAAGGTGCCATCCTTGTCAATGAAAGGACTCCCGTCGATGGAGGCGTGGGGTATTACAACTCCGACATCCTCATAAGGGCCTTCAGGTATTGT
Source organism: uncultured Victivallis sp. (assembly GCA_964506605.1). Lineage (GTDB taxonomy): Bacteria > Verrucomicrobiota > Lentisphaeria > Victivallales > GWF2-50-93 > GWF2-50-93. The sequence goes on from CAZDNQ010000055.1 coordinate 10,353, forward strand.
GCTGACTGCAAGCCCCACGCGGTTTCCTGTATTTTCCGGAGTGCCATCCGGCATCGCAGTATAATAGAGATGATATTTCCCTCCGAGGAGGATGACCTCCGGCGCCCAGAAGTTCCTGCGGTTCCAGGATCCTTCATCTCCTCTGGAGACGGCTCCGCGCACGAAAGACCAGTTGATCAGGTCCTTTGAACGATATATTGGAAGAAAACGTCCATCCTGCGCCTTGCCTGTGGCGAACAGAAAATATTCCCCTCCGGACTTGAGGATGAAGGGATCGGCCAGGTTCTTGTCTATAATCGGGTTTGAATATTCGATTGTCATTATATCCCCCTTTCACTAAGGAAATCCATAAACAATATCCCTTTAATTGCAAGACTCAACGGATGACTTATATTTGTCCATCATGGACAAGACGATTGCACAAGTTGCGGAAATCTTGAAGAAGGCCGATAAGATCCTCTTCATCACCGGGGCGGGGCTGTCCGCAGATTCCGGACTTCCGACCTACCGGGGAGTCGGCGGACTCTATGACGACAAGCATACCGACGACGGTATTCCGATCGAGGAGGCGCTCAGCGGTGAAATGCTGAGGAGGCGCCCTGAAATAACCTGGAAATATCTCTGGCAGATCGGTTCCGCGTGCAGGGGTGCAAAATTCAACCGTGGACACGAGGTGATATCCCTCATCGGGAAAAATAAGCCCGGCACCTGGGTGCTGACCCAGAACATCGACGGTTTCCACCGCGCCGCAGGCACAAGGAACCTCATCGAAATCCATGGCAACGCTTCGGAACTTCATTGCATGAAATGCGGATTGAAGTCCACTTCCGACAAACTGTTGGCCGGTTATGGACATGAAGTCCCTCTACCGCCAAGGTGTCCGAAATGCGACGGCATAATCCGACCGGACGTAGTTCTCTTCGGCGAGATGCTGCCCGAACCGGCTCTGAAACAGATGTATAAGCTGGAGTCGGCAGGGATGGACGTCGTACTCTCGATCGGTACTTCCGGCGTCTTCCCCTACATCTCGGGACCGGTGATAATGGCGCGGCAGAACGGAGTGCCTACAGTGGAGATCAATCCTTGCGAGACCGGACTTTCTGAAATCGTCGACTTCAAGATAAGCGGAGGAGCCGCGGAGTCATTGGACAGGATATGGAAGGCAATGGAGTAGGTACGTGCTTTAGCATGTACCATTTCTAAATCATTGGACAGGCTAAAGCCCGTCCCTACTTGAGTTCTGAGAGAATATCTTTGACCGGTGCAGTCGCAAGCGCGATCGCAGTATCGCAGCAGCCGTAATATAGATATAGGACGCCGTCGACCTCGACATTTGCCGTGGCAAATATAGTGTTGGGGATGACAAGCCCGAACCGCTCGTAATACGTCTCTGGTTTCATCATCGGCTTTTTTGAGCGGGCCAGTATTTTCATGGGGTTCCTCAGGTCCAGAAGCATGAACCCGACGTAATAGGCGTTATGTTTGTCGACGCCATGGTATGACGCCAGCCATCCGTGCTTCGTCTTCACTGGAGGTGCCGAACCTCCGATCTTCATCACTTCCCAGTCCTGCTCCGGAACAGCCAGAAGCTCCGGTTCGGTCCATGTCTTCATGTCATCGGAATAACTGAGCCACATGGAAGGGACCTTGGTTCCGTATTTCCTGCCGACATAGTGCAATGGCCGGCGCAGCATTGCATATCTGCCGCCGATTTTCTCAGGGAAGAGGATGTTGTCGCGGTCGTCGAGGTCTATCGGGCCGACCCACTCCTTGTGTGTCCATTTCCTCATATCCTTTGAAACTGCTATTCCAGAACGGGAGGCGTTTGCATCTCCTTTCGGAATCTTGTCCTTCTGCTGCGAATTCCGCGGGGCGCCGAGACCGGTGGGGTAGAGGTTCCAGGCATATCTGCGCAGGACATATACCAGATGGAAAAGACCGTCAATCTTCACAAGCCGCGGATCCTGCATGCTGCCGTACGGGAAACCGAGCATGTCGGGTGTCCACACGGGCTTTTTTCCGACAAGGCTGAAATGCACTCCGTCAGAACTTTTCAGCAGGCCGAACGAGGAATAGAACGGCTCAAGCTGTGGAACTGCGCGGTCCAGCATGTAGAACGTGCCGTCGTCGTCGCGTATGACTGCAGGATTGAACACGACGCATTTCCGCCAGGGGTATTGACCGGCGGTCACTATGGGGTTCTCAGGATGTCTCTTGAAAGTGAACATGCAATTAATCTATCATTGCGGAACGAATTTTACAGCGACGGCATGAGCTTGTCCCTCATGTATTCGCTGGGTGTCTTTTTCATGATCCGCTTGAATGTGCGGGTGAAATGCGCCGAGGAGACATATCCGAGGCTGTCGGACACCTCCTTGATGCTGGTCTTTCCGCCGTCGAGCATCGCGCACGCCTCCATGATCTTTCTCCTGTTGATGAACTGGTGGGGAGGAAGTCCGGTCATCTGCCTGAATACGCGGGTCAGGTGTTCCCTGGATACGCCTGAAAGTTTTGCGAGTTCCGCGACTTTCATCGTCCCTTCAGTGTTCTTGCTCAGTATCTCGACCGACTTCCTGAGCAGCAGGTTGTCGGGCCTGTCAACCTTCCTGTCCTCGCGGCTCTCTGTCAGGGTGTTGAGGAGGTTCATCACCAGCCTTGATCCCTCGGAGACTGTTATGACCTGCGGGTTCTCCATGTGCTCGAAGTATGACTGCAGCCGTGAAATAGTCGGATGGTTCAGGGGTATCGAATAGACCGCTCCGAACCTCCGTACCATCTCCCTCAGGAGGATGAATGAAGTTTCGCCGCGGAACGCGATGTATATGAACCTCCATAATGTCCTGGAAGCCTCGGGATAGTAATAGGATATATCCCTGTCGTTCGACTCGCAAAGGAACCCGCTGCCCGGGCTCAGGACGTGCTCCCCGGCGGCGTCGCGGAAGCATCCATAGCCGGAAAGGGTGTACTGGAATATGCAGTGCGGAGAGTCCTTCCTGTTCCTTCCCACCATCCGGTAGCCGGATAGGCTGTCCCTGGTCTCCACCCCTATGTTCGAAGGGAACGGGAAGGAACCTATCGAATCCACCGTGTTAAACTGTATATGTGCGAATTTCATATCACAAAATGGTAAATCATATCAAGTTTTGATAATTGATTCGGTTATTTCCTACTGTAATATCTCCATATCGCAAAAGCAATTGATATCTCATAATGTAAAAAAGGAAATCAGAAAATGCCAAAGATCACATTCATGGGCGCAGGAAGCACGGTGTTCGCAAAGAACGTCCTCGGCGACAGCATGATGACTCCGGCCCTCCAGGACTCCCACATCGCGCTGTACGACATCGACGCCGACAGGCTCAAGGAGTCGAAGCTGATGATGGACACCCTCAACAAGAACGTCAACAGCGACAGGGCGAAGATAACCGCGCATCTCGGCACCAGGAACCGCATGGAGGCGCTCAAGGGCGCTGACTTCGTGGTGAACGCCATCCAGGTAGGCGGATACAAGCCATCTACCGTGATAGATTTCGAGATCCCGAAGAAGTACGGCCTGCTCCAGACCATCGGCGACACCCTCGGCATCGGCGGAATCTTCAGGGCCCTTAGGACAATTCCGGTCATGAAGTCATTCGCAGACGACATGGAGGAGGTATGCCCGGACGCCATTTTCCTCAACTACACCAATCCAATGTCAATGCTCAGCGGCTACATGCAGAGGCATACAAACATCAAGACTGTCGGACTCTGCCATTCAGTCCAAGGCTGCGCCTCCGGCGTCATGAGGCATCTGGGGATGGACTACAAGGAAGGCAAGACCAAATGGGTTGTCGCAGGCATCAACCATATGTCATGGCTGCTCGAGATCAAGGATGAGAACGGCAAGGACCTCTATCCTGAGATCAAGAAGAGGGCGTTCGCGATGAACGCCGCCGCCAGGAAGAAGGGCGCCAAGAAGCATTATGACATGGTCAGGTTCGAGATGATGCGCAATTTCGGATACTACAACAGCGAATCATCCGAGCACACCGCCGAATACCATCCCTATTTCATCAAGAGCACCCATCCCGAGCTCATTGAGGAGCTCAACATACCCCTCGACGAGTATCCGAGGCGCTGCATCGGCCAGATCAAGGGCTGGAAGAAGCAGAGGGACGAGATCATCAACAACGCAAACCTCACTCACAAGAGATCCCATGAATACGCCTCGCATATCATGGAGGCCGTAGTCACCAACATTCCGACGGAGATAGGCGGAAACATCATCAACAACGGTCTGATCCCGAACCTACCGGACAATGCTTGCGTCGAGGTTCCGTGCATGATCAACAGGAACGGCATCAACGGCTGCTATGTCGGCCCGATCCCGGAACAGCTTGCCGCGCTCAACAGGACGCATATCAACGTCCATCTCCTCGCAATAGAGGCCGCCGCCACATTGAAGAAGGAGAAGATCTACCATGCAGCGATGATGGATCCGCATACCCGCGCCGAACTCACCCTCGACCAGATCCGCTCGCTCTGCGACGACCTGATCAAGGCCCACGGCAGCA
>CAZDNQ010000056.1:0-14793 GCA_964506605.1 uncultured Victivallis sp.
ACGGATGACGTCGCCTCGTCGAGGATGAGTATCTTCGGATCGCGTAGTATCGCCCGGGCTATCGAGATCCTCTGCTTCTCGCCGCCCGACAGGCTGTTCCCGCGTTCGCCGACCTCGGTGTCGTAGCCGTCCGGCTTCTTCAGGATGAACTCGTGGGCGTTGGCGGCGATCGAGGCCATGATGACTTCCTCCCTGGTGGCGCTCGGCTTCGTATAGCAGATGTTCTCGTAGATCGTGCCGTTGAACAGGAAGGTGTCCTGGAGGACGATCCCTATGCTGCTTCGGAGATCGGCCTGCTTCACGTTCTTGAGGTTCACCCCGTCCAGGAGTATCTCGCCGCCGTTCGTGTCATAGAGCCTGCAGATCAGGTTGATCATCGTGCTCTTTCCGGAACCGCTCTTGCCGACCAGTCCTATCATCTCATGGGGCTTGATTGTCATCGTGACATTCTTTATCACCGGCTTGAACTTGTCGTATCCGAACGTGACGTTCCTGAAATCGATCTCCCCCTTCAGATCGGGAAGTCCGACTGCATCGGGAGATTCCTTTATCATAGGCTCGGTGTCAAGGACGTCGAAGACGCGTTCCGCTGCGCTCAGCGCGTTGGTGATGAGATCGAGCATGCGCGTGAGCATGAACACCGGCCTGTAGAACATCATCAGGTATCCTGAATATGCCACGACCGATCCGAGGCTCATCTTTCCGGCGAATATTAGATGGCCGCCTACATACCATACTATCACCATCCCGGACATGATAAGGAGATGGAACGTCGGATGGAAGATGCTCCACCCTTTTACAAGATCTATTCCGGCGTCGCGGTATCTCAGGCTGTATTTCTGGAACTTGTCCGTCTCCACCTGCTCCTGTCCGAACGCCTTTACGACGCGGATCCCCGAGAGGGAGTCGGCCACCACCGCGCTAAGCTTCGAGCGCCTGTGGAAGAATCGGTGGAAGTATATCCAGAACCTGGGAATGACCATCTTGACGAAGAGTACAATGAAAAAGATCGGAATCAGCACGAACAGAGTAAGCTGCCAGCTCAGTATGAAGAGGAATATCCCGATCCCTATGAACATCAGTATCGACTCGATGGTTATCGGTATGAAGTCGACGAGCAGGCGCTGCATTTCCGAGGTGTCCTGGTTCACCCTGGCAAGGAGAGCTCCTGTCTGGTGCTTGTCGAAGAAGCCGAGTGACAGTTCCTGCAGTTTCTCATACACCCGCTGCCGGACATCGGCAACAGTCTTGAAGCCCAGTGTTCCGGCAAGTCTTTCCTGGATGCCTTCGAGGAAGAGCTGCATTGTGTAGGCCGCAAACAGGACCAGCGCCGCAATCCCGAGCCAGCCAGCGTTCTGGAACACTCCCGCCGTATCCGGTTTCAGGATGACGTCGATGAAAAGCTTGCTCATGTATGGGGTGAGGAGGCCGCAGCCCGTACCGGCGGCCATCACCAGCAATATCAGGACCAGGGACCCCTGGTACACCTTGGCGAACTGCGAAATCCGCAGGAGCGTGCCGGTCCGGTCGGTGCAACGCGGACACTTGTTGAGATCTTCAGGGACCGGTTTCCCGCAGGACTTGCAGATTTTCCCTGTAAGAGCTGACTTGTCGGTGAGCGGTTCATTGTTGACGAGCCTTGAGATATCTTCCGCAGCCTGTGCAAAAAACGGATTCAGCACATGTGAGAATGATATGATCTTGAAGGGCGCGCCGATCTTTGATTCCACGACCAGGGACATTATTCCGACATGCGGCGATATTCTGGCCTTCTTGAGGGATGACACAGGGATATTGTGGCACATGGATACTTTATCATTGTCGCCGATGCGGTAGACCAGCACTGACTTATCGGTCACGACAAGCCATTCTATTCCGTAGTGACGGTGGCTGGAAATATCTGAAGCCAGTGAAAAGACAATCTTCTCTCCGGGATGTTCCCGCTGGAGGACTTCCTTCACCTTGTCCGGTATCGCACTATCAATGGTCAAAGCCTGCATGGTGGTCATTATGAGACGTGAAATTAATCCTGTGACAGCAAATAATCAAGGAGCGGGGATAAAAGATTAAGAGAGGCAGGTTTATCTCTTCACGCAGGTTCGACTGGGATCTTCAATGTTATCGCTGCAGGGAATGTTTCGACAGTGAACTCGCCTGCATCCGGGATCTGTTCTCCGTCAACCTGCGCCGGCACCGGCGCGGCCAGCCTGATCTTGAACGTCTTCCCTTTGATATGATACACGGAATCCTCCCCATAGGACCCCATCCTCCTTATCTTCCTCGGGAAATGCCGGTGGCTCAGGAGATAACGCCTCAGATAATTGCCAAATCCCTTCGATATCAGAATATCGAGCTTCCCGTCGTTCGCGTAGGCGGTGTCCGTCAGATCGAACTCGCCGGCGTAGATCCGCGTGTTGTTGATGATTATGTTCAGGACATCGCCGGAATACTTCTTCTCTCCATCAATCTCTATTTCACCTTTTACCGCCCTGTATCCCAGGAGATTCTTAAACACGTTCCATATATAGATCAGATATCCCCTGGCCATCCATGACAGGACGGGGATTCTCCTGTAGAAAGACTTGTCCCTGTCCCTGCCCTTCAGGATGCCGGCGTCGATGCCGCAGGCGAACCCGTCGGCGAAATACCTGTCGCCGATCCTGCCGAGATCAAGCCTGTAGTCCGCACCCCATACTGTGGAAATGACCGCACGCCGGATCTCGTTGAAGATGAGGTTCTCCATCGGGCTCATGCTGAATGATTTGGCGATGTTGTTCCCGGTGCCGAACGGGATTATTGCGTATGAAGGGATGTATGCACCAGGATTGGCTTCCCTGAATTTCATAATGCCATTGATGAGGGCGTTATGCGTGCCGTCGCCGCCGACACCGACTATTGTCGTCGGATCGGGGACACCGGCCTTGAGGACTTCCTGTACCTTGACCGACAGGTCCCCTTCGAAAGAGACGAGTTCGTAGGCGATGTCCAGCTCCCTGAAAATTCCTTCGACCTCCTTCCATCTCTCGACGGCCGTACCGTCGCAGGACAGGGGGTTGAGGAAGCATATGACCTTGATCTTCTTCATCCTGAAATATACACCATGAATAATATGAGACCACCCGTCTTCGCAAAAGCTACGCCGTGGCAGGCAGAACACGCAGAAGACACAGAAATTTTAATCACGAAACACACGAATTATATAAATAATGCTGGTAAGGACAGTCAAAATCTTCAACAGAGAGGCATGAATTAAAATCTTCTTGAAACCATATGCATTTTTTCGTGTGTTTCGTGGTTGCCATTTAATCTGGCTGATAGTATTTCCGGCTGGTCTCGAAGTGGGCAGTGAGGGCTGAAACCGCATCCTCGACCGAGTTTTTCAGGATCGCATCAATGATGCTTCTGCGTTCTGCGAGGATCGCAGGCAGGTTTTCCGATTCGGCGCAGCGGAGCACGCGGTATGGGCGGCACATGAGCTTGATGCGGTTCAGTTCCTCGGAAAGGAATTTGTTATCGCATGCCGAGAGGATCAGATCATGAAGTTTCTCATCGGCTTCGAATATGGCAATCCTCAGGTTCTCGTTTCCGGACTTTGTTGCGGCGTCCAGATCCTCCCCCAGCTTCTTTACCGCGTCGCGGTCGATCCTGCCGAACCATTCCTTAAGGATCATGCATTCGAGAAGCCTGCGGCATTCCATCAGCTGGGAGATCTCGTCCTTCCCGAACTGACGGACAATGCATCCGCAGTACGGCTTCTGTTCCAGTATCCCTTCCTGGATGAGACGGAACATGGCTTCACGGAGAGGAGTGCGGCTGACACCAAGTTCCTTGCAGAGGGCTTCCTCACGCATGCGGCTGCCGACAGGAATCTCCCCGTCGAGTATCAGCCTGAGAAGCCTCTGGTAGACCCCTTCCCCAAGTGAACGGCGCTGTATCTTCATTTTCATGAAACTCAACTTTCAACTTCGAACTTCCATCATTGAACGAATTTATTTTAATTTCAATGTTCAAAGTTGGATGTTGAATGTTCGATGTTCAATTGTTTTGGTTTGAATCCATGATCTTCTGTATCTCCACCGCCTCGTCCCAGAAATTCCTTCCCTCGGGATCATGCACGGAATTTGCATACGGGATGTTCACCTTCACATCGAAATGACGTGCGATATCGAGACCCATCACCTTGTTGCCGCGCCGGTTGACGTGCATGCCGTCCTGCATGAGAGGCAGATGCCTTTTCGGATGTTTCCTGCGGAGATGCTCCCATCTGGCGAGATGGTCGACAAGGCCTGACTTCGTCTCAGCTGCCACCTGGCGGATTATGTCCATATACCGGTAAAACTTTTCCATGTGGGCGTCTGGGCAGTTCTCGCATATCGGTGCATAGTAAGTCTGGAAGACGACTGCGGTTCCCATCCTCCAGAAGCGGCGGTGCAGTTCCTGCAGGTTGTACGTAAACTGCTCCTCGCTGAGTTTCCTGTCGGGGTTGCTGTCATTTCCTCCGACGGTGATAAACACCATATGCGGCTTGTAGAACGCCGCATCTTCCTCGAAACGGTCGAGGAGGTCTTTGGATGTATGCCCTCCAATTCCTGTATTGATGCAGTGGTGTATTCGTCCGTAAGTATTCCCCACCGCCAGATCAAAAACGTCGAACCAGTGCATCCCCGGCAGGATTCTCTCGGTATTGGACGAGCCGAACGCCAGGAAACGTGTCTTCTGTCCGGCCCTGAGCCGCGCCTTCATCGCACAAAATACTGGATTATCATTCATTTCTGCTCTCCTTTATCCTTGTTCTTGACATTATCCTTATCCTTCTCAGCCAATGTCTTCTTTATGAATTCAACAAGGAGAGGCATGCCCGGGGATACCATCCCATGCCCATATCCCTGGAGTTCGTACAAGGTGGATTTCGTGTTGCCGTTTATCTTGAGCATGCGCTGAAGGTAGGCATTTTCGTCATAGCGGCCAAGCATCTCCTTTTCGCGGTCACCGGTAATCAACAGGATTGGAGGGGTATCGGCGCGCACATGGAACAGCGGTGCAAATTCGTCGACAACAGGCTGCTTGTCGGAGATTCCCCTTTCCTTCCTGATGGTCAGGTGCGTTATCGCCTGTCCGCTGAAAGGTATGATTCCGGCAAGCTTGTTTGCGTCAATCTCATATTTCGCCAGCCACTTCTTTTCAAGCCCTATCATCATCACCAGATACCCTCCGGCGGAATGCCCGGTTATGAAGATCTTGTCAGGGTTTCCACCATATTCGGATGCATGTTTGAAAGTCCAGGCGATTGCGGCTGCGGCATCCTCGATATATGCCGGACATTTCACCTGGGGAGAGAGCCGGTAATTGACTGCAATCACGACAAATCCCTTGTTCTTTAATTCAGTCGGAATAGATTTATTTCCACCAGTAAGGCCGCCTCCATGGAACCATACAATGACGGGCAAATCCCGTCCATTCTCCGGATAATCTACGTCAAGCTTGCAACGTTCCTGCTGATAAGTAGTTATATCCGGCTTTGCAGCGTCATAATAAGGAATGTCTTTAACCTGCTTATATTCTACTTTTGGGGCGTTTTCCTGGGCGGAAAGCCCCATTTGGACAGATAGGAGTACAACGGATAAAACCAGCACCAGCCTTTTCATATTATTTATTCTCCATGTCATTTTATTGTATATTGTATACAATATTTCATGTCAGTATTTTGTCAAATACAATACTTGAAAAATAATGAAAAATCAGGTCAGTTCTGTGTTCACGTGCATCTGCGTGAACTGTTTCCTGTAGGACAGAGGTTTGAAGCCGGTAACTTTCTTGAATATCCGGCGGAAGTAAACGGTGTCGGAAAACCCGCAGGCGTTTGCGACTTCCTTTATATTCATTGAAGAATTGAGGAGGAGCCGTCTGGCGGCGTTGATCTTACTCTCGTGGATCTCGTCGGTCACGGTCCTGCCATAGACATTCTTGAAAACACGCCCCATGTAGTCCGGGTTGCACATCAGTTTCCCAGCCAGCCAGGAGGTGTTCAGATCCCTGCTTCCGACATTAGCATTGATCATCGTCTTCACTTTCGCGGCAAGAGCTCCCGATTTCCTTTCATCAGCAGTTCCCGAAGCCATCTCCCTGGCCGAGGCTTCAATCTCCGATAGCATCAGGCATATTATCGCCGCTCCCTGCACCTCGGTTAGAGATCCCCCCTCCCTGGCGTCGAGATACTCCCTGAACAGCTCTGTCATTTTTTCAGGACGCGATATCCGGCACTGCTTAGGAAGCTGCATGATGTTCACATCCCTGTATTTCAAATGCCTCGGTTGGTAGATAAAATGTATCCAGTAAAATGAGAGGTCATCCTTGTAGGGTCTGGTCCCGCCATGCCTCTTATGCGCCTCAAGAATAAGCGCCTCGTTCGGGCTGACGTCGTACTTCTTCCCCTCCTCGAAAATCCCAAGGCTCCCGGACACGTTGAATATGATCTCGAATGAATCAATTATCCTGGTCGGATGTATCCCTTTGCCAGATGATATGAAAAGTCCGGCATCTGAATGGAGGAACGGTGTCGCTATTCGCATTTTCATGATTCGATTCCTTTTGACAGGATAACAGGATTGACCGGATTACAAAATTCACAACTTTTGGAGATACAATTGGAAAACAAATTCCACAATATAACAATTCAGAGAAAATTCAAGGTCGGAATTGTCCTGTTTTTATATGATTCCGTCATCTTTATAATGCCATGCCAGATATGAGATTATGATTATAAACAAAAGAGGCGGTCAATATGAAAAATCCATTCACCCTGATAGAACTGCTCGTGGCCGTGCCCCACTTCGCTAAAGCTATGTGGGGCAGGCCCGCCATCTTGTCCCGCCATAGCTTCTTTGCGAAGGCGGAAGCTGGCATGCGTAAGCATGGAGCGTCGGCGAGAGTAACTCGATTCACCCTGATCGAGTTACTCGTGGTAGTTGCGATAATCGCAATCCTGGTTGCACTGCTTCTTCCGGCGCTCGGGAGCGCGAAGGACACGGCTTACGCAGCAGTCTGCTTGAACAACCAGAAACAGGTCGGAACCGCATATGTCTGCTATTCCACCGACAACGAATTCATGATACCGGGTTCACAGAGCTACACAGAAAATCCGGGATACAGGGAAAACTACTGGTACCAATATTACAATGGAGAGCTCAATTCGGACCAGTACATCCCGACAAAGGATACCGCCACGGTCCTGCATTGTCCTAAAAATGCAAATTCAAAGACCGGATACATGGGCTATTACGGGCAGTATGCCCATTTCGGGATATACTGGGAGGGTTCTCCTTGGGCGGACACGAAATTCATGAAGGTAGTTCCGTGGGATGGCGGATTCTTCTATTACTTCCAGTACGGCAACGTAACAAATCCGGCCACGTTCATAATGCTTGCCGACACTTCTATGGCTTCTGGCGCAGGTTTCGAGGACAACAAGGCCGGTGCCCACATGTTCGTGCCGCGCCAGTTCTGGAGCGGCGGATCCTTCGATCAGGTCGGAGTCTGGCTCGCGCACAGGAGTAGCGCAGGCACATTGTACGCCGATGGGCATGCCTCGCTTTCCGGCCCCGAACATCTGCTCGGATCCAGCAATGCAACGAACACATATAATCCCAACGACAAGGGAATACACTGCTGGAAGACCTACGGCGGCGCAAACATAACTTGGCCGTAAATGTAGATAAAGCTCGAAATCCGAAACAGTATAAAAGAATGCTAGACAGAGAGTGCTTTACGTTTTTTTACTGTTTGTAGTTGACTCATTCTTGCGTGTTTCTTTGCTTTTTAAAAAACACAACCAATAATGGTTTGTGTATAACTAATTCAACCTGCTGAATATCAACTATTTTCAACATAAATTACACTCCATTATTATTGTAGTGCAAATCCTCTTCCCCCTCTTGACAGTACAATCAATACATTTTATTGTATGTGTATTGAACAACGGCGAAACTAAGGAGACCAACATGTCGATGCTGACATCTCACGGATTGACCCTGTCCTCTCTTGTCCTGACTTGTGCAATGACCTCATTTCCGCTCCTCGCGCAGGAGGCTCCCAAGCCTGCAAATCCGGAATATCCCGATTTCTACACTGGAGAAAACGCAAAGAGCCTCAAAGGAATTGATTTCGTACAGTCGATTGCCGTAAGCTCCCCTGCATACTGCTCTGAAATCAAGGGCGACACCACAGTCACATTCAAGGCTCCTGGAATGACTGAGGTCAAGGTAATGTGCTGGCAGCAGCCAACCAAGGAAGATCCTAATCCATGGGGTCACGACGCGAACATCGAACCTGACCTCAAGCTTGATGCGGATGGGAATGGAAGCTTCGTCTTCCATGCGGACCAGTTCCCCAACGGCCCGACAACGATACGCATCTATGCGAAGAACGCAAAGAAGCAGGACATCTGCGAGCTACAGCTCTTCAACCAGGGTGGAGTGGTATGGAACCAGGGAATTCCAAAGACTCAGCCTCCCGCCGCAAAGGACATGAAGCTTGTCTATGCCGATGACTTCAACGCCCCCCTGTCCATCTCACCTGACGGGCAGAACGCAAAGTATCCATGCCACAAGACGGGCGGCGGCGATTTCAGCGGCTGGCAGTTCTCCAATCCCAGCGCCGACAACAAAATATTTGAGCAGGCCGGGACTTTCATGAGGATTCACGCTTCAAAGAAGCCCGGCACCAACGGCAGCAGCGGCATCATCTCTTCCATCCGCGGCGACGGCAGCGGCGTGTCAGTTTCGATTCCTTCCTATTTCGAATGCCGTTTCATTGCGCAGTCGGCGCCGGGCACCTGGCCCGCCTTCTGGACCCTCACCAAAGGCACTTTAGGAATGGACAGGAACGATCCGGAATACACCGCCACCGCAAAGGCCGGCTGCGACGAATTGGACATCATCGAAGGTTATGGCGGTTATGGTCGCGGCAATCCAAATTCCGGAGGAGTTTATTGCATAGTCACCCATTTTTGGGGCCAGCAGAAACCGGATTGGGCCCAGGAAAAAGGTCCTGATGGAAAACCCAATCCCAACTATAAACCAACCAACACCGCGCCCGACACTCTGAAATACGGAGGCAAGGGTTCCTGGTCGTGGACATTCCATACCTACGGCGTGCAGATCACCGAGACTGACACGGTCTACTATTTCGACGACTTCGAGGTGCTGCGCCACCCGACCGGCCCTGTCTCAAAGAGCCAGCCCGCCTGGTTCCTGATCAATTATGCGATCGGCGGCATAAGCGGCTGGAAAATAGATCTCAACCGCTACGGCAACCAGAGCGACATGTGGGTGGATTATGTGCGCGTATACAGCGGCCGTGCAACAGCGCCTACGGCGACCCCGGACCGTGGATTCATATTCGACAAGCCTGCGGAGATCCGCCTGGCATGCTCCACTGAAGGCGCAAGCATAAGGTATACGACCGACGGTTCTGAACCGACCGAAAAGTCCCAGCTCTACCAGAACCCGCTGGCCATCGACAAGCCGTGCATTCTGAAGGCGGTGTCTCTCGGCGAGGGACTCAAACCGAGCCAGATATGTTCGGCGGAGATCGCAAAAGCCAGGACTCCTGACACTCCCGCCGCCACTGTCGCCGGCCTCAGCCGTTCATATTACGAGGGGAAATGGGAGTTCCTGCCGGACTTCGGGAAACTGACGCCCGTATCCAAGGAGACTGCAGCCACCATAGAGATCTCCGGAAACAAAAAACAGGAGAACTTCGGCCTGGTATTTGACGGCTTCATCAGCGTTCCAAAAGATGGGATATATACTTTCTACACGAACTCCGACGACGGCTCTCGCCTGCTGATCGGCTCTAAAATTGTAGTCGACAACGACGGCGGACACGGGGATCAGGAACGTTCCGGCACCATCGGATTGCTGGCCGGCAAGCATCCGATCAAGGTTGAATTCTTCCAGGGCGGCGGAGCCAAGGGGCTCGGTGCCAGCTGGGCCGGACCAGGCCTAGAGAAGCAGATCATTCCTGCCGAGGCTCTTTCGCACGTGGCGGAAGATAAGTAAAACAGGCATTCTTGCCTGTTTATTTATTGCAGACAAGAATGTCTGCACTACTCATGTGGAACTATTGAGGGATGAAATTCATCCTTTGTGGCAAACGCTGGCGCTCAGGAAATCCTAAAAGTCGCTTTTATCCTCTTTTTCTATGCTTCTGACATCTTTCCATGAGGCCATGGATTGCTAGTTTATGTTCATAACAAAAAAAGGACATGTCATGAACATGCGCAAGAATATCCCGGTCGATTTCGAAGATGTCGAGATAAATGACTCATTCTGGAGCCCTAGGCTCGAAACCAACAGGAAAAATACGATTCCGACGGTATATGACTGGTCGAGGAAGACCGGCCGCATAGACGCCTGGACGTGGAAGCCGGGGAAGAAGAACAGGCCTCATCATTTCTGGGACTCCGATATCGCCAAATGGATAGAGGCTGCGGCATATTCCCTCGAAAAGAATCCCGACAGGAAACTTGAGGGGCAGGTTGACCATGTGGTCGACCTCATGGGCGCGGCCCAGCTGAAGGACGGCTATCTGAACTCCTTCTACATCAACGCCGAGCCAGGAAAGAGGTGGACGAACCTGCGCGACATGCACGAACTCTACTGCGCCGGCCATCTCATCGAGGGCGCGGTCGCATATTACAGGGCGACAGGCAAACGCAAGTTCCTCGACATAATGCTTAAGTTCGTAGACCACATCGCTGATACTTTCGGACGGAAGCCCGGACAGAAGCGCGGATATTGCGGTCACGAGGAGATCGAACTGGCCTTGTTGAAACTCTATGATCTGACCGGCGAGAAGAAGCACCTGGATCTCGCAAGATATTTCATCGACGAACGCGGACGCAAGCCTCATTACTTCACTGTTGAAGCGGAAAAAAGAGGGGAGAAAAATCTTCACTGGTCGAGTTTCGGGAAAAAGGACAATTACGACTACTACCAGGCGGACAAGCCGTTGAGGGAGCTGGACGAGGCACTCGGACATGCCGTCAGGGCCGGATATATCTATTCCGCCATGTTGTCTCTTGCCGCTGAGACCAACGACAGGAAGCTGTTCGAGACCTGCAAAAGGCTTTTTGACAACATCATCTCCAGGAAAATGTATATCACCGGCGGAATCGGATCCATGAAGCATGGAGAATCCTTCTCCTATGAATACGATCTCCAGAATGAGACGGCATACGCGGAGACATGCGCGGCGATTTCGCTTGTGCTCTTCTCCTACAGGATGCTACAGATTGAGCCGGATTCAAAATATGCGGACGCCATGGAACGCGCCCTCTACAATGGCGTGATGTCAGGAGTATCGCTTGACGGCAGGGCATTTTTCTACTCGAATCCGCTGTCCGCCTATCCTCATCCGGGGAACATACTTGAGGAACACGTCAAGCCCGAACGCCAGAAATGGTTCGGCTGCTCATGCTGTCCGAGCAACGTCGCCAGGCTCCTCGCCTCTCTTGGATCATACATATACATGAAAGGGGCGGACGAAATACGCGTCAATCTGTTCATCTCAAGCACATCATCAGTTGAAATGAAACAGGGGCGCGTCCTGATCTCCCAGAAGACGAATTATCCCTGGGACGGTTCAACATCGATAGAAGTCTCCCCTGAAACCCCTTCCGAATTCAAGCTGTGCGTCCGAATCCCCGGCTGGTGCAGGAAATATTCAATCATTATGGGAGGAAAGAAAGTCCAATTTGCAGTTAAAAATGGATATGCCGTCATAAGCAGGAAATGGTACGCCGGAGACAAGATCGAGATAGATTTCGAAATGCCTGCATTCATTGTCGAAGCCAATCCGGAGCTCAGGCACGACTGCGGCAAGGTGGCGGTGCAGCGCGGACCGATCGTCTATTGCGCCGAAGAGGCGGACAATGGAAAACATATCTATGATCTTTCCATCGACGTATCGAATCCAAAGCTTGCCACCAGGCCAGACAATTCCATCTTGAAAGGCGCGGTTGCGATCTTCGCAGACGCATGCAAGAGAAAGGTCGGCGGATGGGGGAACGGCCTCTACCGCGAATGCGAATCAAAGATGGAAAAAGTCCGCCTCAAGCTCATCCCCTATTTCATCTGGGCGAACAGGAAGCCCGGTGAAATGGCCGTCTGGCTGAACCGGGGGTAGATACTGGCTTCAGCCTTTACTATCCAAATCTCTTAATTCAGTACCGGTCTGCGCAAGTTATTAACATATAATATATTATCATATAACTACGCCAGTGATTATATGAATGTTAGACAGACTGGCACCTAAAAATGGTACAGGCTGAAGCCCGTACCTACTACGGCTGCCAGAACTCTACGCCTTCCTTGGTCTGCCAGGATCTTATCCCATGGTAGCCGTTGGTGTAGGCGCCGTTGGAGCATTCCAGCAGATTTTCAGTTGCACAGCTGTCCACGTGGCTGTCCGCGAAGACCAGGTTGGCCCTTTTAAAGTGCTGGAGATAGAGGTTCGTCGCGATATTCCCCTTGCCGTTGAAGGTGTTGATGTGCTCGTTGACATTCGCTCCTCCCTCAGAACTGTCGCCGACCAGCCCGAAGGTGTCGGGATTCCTGATCCGTCTCGTATTGTAATAGATGATCACATTGGCGGCATCGCCGGCCACCAGGTATTTCGTCCTTACGGCCGTATACTCTATCGAGCTTGAATCACTGATATTGTACATGCCATAGACCTTTCCAACGCTGTTATAATACGTGCTGTTCTTTGCAATCGTATCGAGGGTCTTGCTCATGGGGCAGACCAGAACGTCCCGGGTCGTCAGATATGGTTCACCTTCCAGGAAATACATATGGTTCGACCACGGACTTTTCGGTTTCCAAAGATAACCGGCCCATCTCACGGTCATCAGGACTCCGCCCGAATCAGGCCAGCGCGGAGTATTTTCTGGCGAAGGGAGGAATGAATCATAATCCGTATTGTAGCTCTGCAGGGCGTATCCGTTCTGTTTCAGGTTGCCTATGCAGACAGTCTTCTTCGCCATTTCCTTGGCCTGTTTCAGGGCAGGAAGGAGGAGAGCCATCAGGATCGAGATGATTGCAATCACGACCAGCAGCTCGATCAATGTGAAATTTCCGGTCCTGTATTTCATGGCGGATCTCCGCTTTGCCCATAATAATAATGTAATTCCCGGCTGATGGATATGGATTTATCGGTAATTATACTGTATTTTTCAATATTATGAAGCTTCTCAGGAAAAGGATTGAATCGTTCGAGAAACTTCTCGGATGCCATGTATGTGTCCATGAATATCCCGGGGAGCTCAGGAAATTTGCAGGATGCATCCACTTCCACTCAAACATTTTCTGCGAAAATGTCAAGACGAAGAAGGGGAACGGACAGACCTGCCTGGAATCCGACTACAGGCTGCTTAAGAACAGGATGGACGCCAGCAGGATTCCATTCCTTAAAATATGCCATGCGGGATATATTGAGGGCGTCTGCCCGATCTTCATCAACGACACCCATATAGCAACTGCCTTTGCAGGACCATATACATTGAAACCGTCCTCCTCCAGGCCAGGATGCGATTTAATTGAAGACCCCTTTTACAAAAAAGACAAGGACAACAATAGAATAAGCCATAAAATGCCCCCGGTGGCGGACGCCCGGTTCCTTGAGCATCTCCTCAACATGCTCGAACTGCTCGGCAACGCCATGGAGAACTTCCTACAGAAGAGCATACAGTCAGGAGATCCGGGATGGCAGGATCCGAAGACCCGCATATTGTTCTTCTTCGAACATGACTTCAGGAAGGACATATATCTGGAGGATCTTGCGAAATTCCTCGGTGTCGGAACATCCAGGGCTAGCCAGCTGCTCAGGATACATTTCAGAAGCAACTTTCCAAAGATGCTCAATGAAAGGAGGATGGAACATTCAAAGAGGATGCTGGCCGATACGGACATGAAGGTCTCTTCCATCTCTGAAGAGTGCGGATACTCCGATCCGGCATACTTCTTCAGGCTTTTCAGGAAGATCAACGGGACTACCCCTGACGGATTCCGCAGGAAGCTCAAGACAAACTCCGGAAGAGGCTCCGATATATGAAACTGGCATGGAAAAGAAAACGCCGGATGGTAAATCTGGAAAAAACCATCCGGCGCTATGTGAAGCAGAGACTGACCTTCGACAAAACCACGTAGATGACTCCGGAGGTCGGGAACGTGCCGAATCCAGCCTCTGCATTCTCTATGTCATTTCCCTTTCTCCAAACATAATTCTATCTGAAAAGATACGGGATGTCAATAGAATTCCACCTTATTTGAAATTTAAAAGTTAGCATGTATTTGTAACGGCCTTTGCAATATTTATTAACCATTAGGCAATAACCAGTAAGAGATAAAAACATTATGAAGCCAGTATTCGTTTTTTCAGGACAGGGCGCGCAGGCGGTCGGCATGGGCAAGGATCTTTTCGAACAGAGTCCGGCGGCGGCCGCGATCTTCAAGGAGGCGGATTCAATTCTTGGCTGGTCTGTGTCCGATGTCTGTTTCAACGGACCGGAATCCAAGCTCACGGAGAGCAGGTACTGCCAGCCGGCAATATACACGATGAGCGCGGCGTGCCTTGCGGCCTTCGCGGAAAAGAAGCCGGAGATCAGGGCCCTTGCTTCCGCGGGACTCAGCCTTGGTGAATTTGGCGCCCTCTACTCGGCAGGAGTCTTCAGTTTCGCCGACGGGCTCCGTCTTGTCGCGAAGCGCGCCGAACTGATGGACGAGTGCTGCAGGA
>CAZDNQ010000057.1:0-14782 GCA_964506605.1 uncultured Victivallis sp.
GGGGGAATGCCGGGCGGGGCGCTGCGCGGCATCGCCGTGCGCAGGGAAAGCCGCATCGCCGTGAACCGGATCAACGCCACGAGTCCAGCCACGAATCCAGCCACGATTCAAGGTTGCCGCGCATGAGCGGAGGGGACACGCCATCGACGAATCCGCCGGCCGCGGCCGCGCCCAGCTTCGCGGTGACGCCGGCGCCCGCGGCGGTGCCCGCCGGCGCCGCACCGGCGCGCGGGTCTCATATGTGACTCCGACCGCGTATCCCCAGTCGTTCCAGATCTGGCAGTCCGCGACAGAGATATCCTCGGCCGGAGCCCCCTGCTCCGTCGTCTTCACCGCGATGCTGTCGTCGTGGTTTCTGACAAAGCAGCGTGTTATGCTTACATTGCTGGAGTTCACGCTGTTGATGCCGTCGCTGTTGAGCCGTCCGCTTATCAGGCGCAGGTCATCCACGCGCACCTTGCTCGAAGTGCCGACAAGCACGTTCCAGTTCGGCGCATCCCTCAGGGTGATCCCTTCAAGGCTGATGTTCTTCGCCCCCTTCAGCAGTATCATATTGCGTCCCGGATGCGGAATCAGGCCGCCGTCGAGTATGCCCCTGCCGCAGATCCGTACGTTCTCGACATCGACCACAGGCAGTATCACGCCATTGAAGAAAGTCACTTTCCATTTTTCATTATATGCGCCCTCCTCCGCCGGACGGAGGATTCCCTTGACGATCGCCCCGCCTGCAATGTAGACGGTCTGTCCGCTCCTGACTGGAATCATTTCTACCTCATGCACCCCCGGACCGAAATAGACTACGTTCGGATCCCCGGGTTTCGGAGAATTCTTCTCAGGCTCACCGATGAAGAGATGCAGCGGGGAGATGTCGCTCCCGTCGAGAAGCACTGTCAGATGCCGCGGTTTATCGAGGTTGAAGCTGATGCAGCCGTCGGTGATCTCAGGGACTATGCCGAAACGCGCCGGTATCACAGACGCACTCTTGAATTTTCGGGACGGCCTGATTCTGACCTTCACGGAACCGGCTATGTCGAAGATGGCAAATGCCGCGTTTTCTCCGGCGCAGTCGCGCTTATGCGTCCACAGTCCGTCGTTCTTCAGGATTTCAGCGCGGACCCTCGCTGAATATACGAACACCGGAGTGCTGTTCACCTCGAGAGTATAATCCTTGGATGCTGGCTCTCCTGCAGGGGCCGGCCACGTAATGACAGATGAAGCCATATTGTTGTCTTTCCCGGGGGTTGCTGCGACGACCGCACTGACTGCGAGACCGAAGCATATTGATATGATTTTCAATTTCATGATCATGGAATCTATCTACGTATCTTGAAAATATCAACCACCATAAACGCTTGATTTATGAACCCGGGTGCATTAAATTAAATTTTTATGGATTATATCGTACTTGCAATGGGATTTATGATATGGAATTAAAAGGCAGGACAGTGCTTGTCACCGGAGGAGCCGTCAGGATCGGCAGGGCCATCTGCACCGCATTCGCGGAGGCCGGCGCGAAACTCGCAATCCATTACAACAGTTCTGAGAAGGAGGCGCTATCGCTCCTCAAGAAGCTGGGCGGGAACCGGGCCGGACACCGCACCGTCAGATGCGAATTGTCAGACTTTGAAGCAACCGCTGCGCTGATCGCCTCCTGCGGAAAAGTGGACATCCTTGTCAACAACGCGTCCATATACATGCCTTGTCCTTTCTCCATTGAAAAGCCTGAGGATGCAAGGCTCCAATGGGATATCAATTTCCGCGCTCCGATGATATTGATGAAACAGTTCCATGCCCAGAAGATAAAGCAAGGATGCATCATAAACATCCTCGACCGGAGGATAACAAAGAGCTTCCCGGACGACGGTTCATATTCCATGTCGAAGAAGGCGCTGGCCCAGTCAACCACCACCGCGGCCCTGCAGTGGGCTCCGAGGATCAGGGTGAACGCTGTCGCTCCCGGCGCGGTGCTTCCGCCGAAATTCATGCCGGGCTCGAAGATGAAAAAACAGATTGCGATGACACCTATGAAAAAGGCGCCGAGGCCTGAGGACGTCGCAAATGCATGCATATTCCTGGCTGAAAGCGATTCGATCACCGGACAGGTGATCTTCGTCGACGGGGGCCAGCACTTGTGAACAATTCTTCCTGCGAGCCGCAATCTCAGCAGGAAAAATTTATTAGCATTCCACCTCAATGAACCGACAAGCTGATTTCAACTATAATACAAAGGAGAGTTTAGATGAAGAGAAAAGCCTACAACCAGGGTCCAGTAACAATCCGTTCAATGCCGTTCTGGTGCGTCGGAAATCCGCTCGCGGATCCGTTCGGCAGCAAGGTACTCCCTGGGATATCGTCCATTGAAGTCGCAAAGATCCTCTGCTGGGCGGCAGGTGAAGGGCTGATCGAGGCGACAAGTTTCCATGATGACGACCTGGTTCCCTGGGATCCGAAGAAACCAAACGACGATCTCGACAAGAACAGCGAGACATATGCCACGATGAAGACCATCAAGGCGATGCTCGACAAGGCTGGCATTTCCGTGAATACCGCCACCTGCAGCCTCCACGGCAGCCCTATCTTCCGCAATGGCGGGCTCACCAATCCTGATCCCAAAATCCGCGCATTGGCAAGGTCAAAAGTCGAACGCACCATCCGCATTGGACATTTCTTCGGCGCGAAACATTATACCTACTGGGTCGCCCGCGATGGATTCGAAGTCCCTGTAGCTGTGAAATGGACTGATGTCTACGACTGGCTCGCGGAAGGGCTCGACCATGTCTACGACTATATCAAGGCAAAAGGTTTCAAGAACTACATCGGTGCGACTATCGAGCCGAAGCCGAACGAACCAAGAGGACACATGTACCTGCCGACATCCGGACATGCCGTCGGATTCATCCTCGGAAAACTTAAGAAGCCAGATTTCTGGGGCGTCAACCCCGAACTCCTCCAGCATGAGAGCATGGCCCTGATGAACGGCGTCCAGGCCCTCGGCTACCTCACAAGCATAGGCAAGCTGTCATTCCTGCATTTCGGCAGCCAGATAAAGGCGCAGTTCGACAACGATTTTCCCCCGCTCATCGGACCCGAAGGGCTCAAGGAGACAGTCCAGATGTTCTGGCTCCTCGACCTGGTAGGCTGGAAGGGCGTGGTCGAATTCGACTGTCATATGCTCCGCACCGACGCGGATCCGGAAAAGGCCGACGAATGCAGGAAGAAGTTCGTCAGGAACTGCTGCAACGCGCTGAGCATCTCGATCGAGCTTTCCTCCAGGCTGAAAGACGGATGGATGAAGGGCATGACTGAGACCGAGGCGGATCTCGCAGGCATCATGCGCCTCTGCGACGTAAGCCCTGCGAAGATCGCAGCGAAGACCATCAGCAGATAAACCGGTATTTCATAAGCAAAATGAGGCGCAGGCGCAAACCTGCGCCTCATTTATTTATATTGGATATTCAAATAACATTGGATGCCGCATTTCCTTGAAATCCCCTGTTTTCCGCGTATTTTACATGCAAACGGAGAATTTGATAAATGACTCAATCATTTACAGCCATAGTGCATAAGGAGAAAAAGCTTTATGTCGCAGAATGCCCTGAAGTAGGAACTGCAAGCCAAGGCCATACCATTGAAGAGGCTATTTCCAACTTGAAAGAAGCGACGGAGCTTTATCTTGAAGAGTTTCCGGTAAAATCAGGAAACCATCCTATTCTCACAACCTTCGAGATTCCTGTACATGCCTGAATTGCCCCATATTTCCGGTTCGGAAATCGTGAAAATCTTCCAAAAGATGAGATTTGTTGTTGCCAGGCAAAAAGGAAGCCACGTTGTCCTCCGAAGAGGAGACAAGGGTTGTGTCGTCCCCATGCATAGGGAAGTTGCAGCCGGGACGCTGAGAAGCGCAATAAGACAGGCTGGAATTACTCCCGAAGAGTTCATTGACGCCTACAAAAACAGATGAAGCCAGCATAAGAAATAAGGGAATTAAAACATGATTCTGCCTACTGTCCAATGGAAGGGGAACAAGATAACCCGCATGCTGCTCGGGCATAACCCGATCAAGGGCGGCTCGCACTTTTCCGATGAGATGAACAAGGACATGCGCGAATGGCATTCCACCGAAAAGGGGCTGGAACTGCTGAAGCGCGCGGAGGAATGCGGTATCAACACCATCCAGTGCGGCGGCGACGACATGCAGAAGCTGATCGCCCTGCACAAGAAGAACGGCGGCAAGCTCAACTGGATCGCCACCCTCTACGGCAATGAAACTGGAATACTCGGATTCGGAAGCAAGATCCCGTTCGACACGGAACTCAAGACGATAATGTCGGTTGAGCCCAAGCCCATCGGCATCCAGCATTTCGGCGAATGCACCGACCGTCTCTTCCTGGAAAACCGTTTTGGAGAGGCGAAGGATCACATGAAGAGGCTCCGTGACACCGGGCTTTCGATTGGAATATGCTCGCATCTGCCGGAAGTAGCTGAGGAGGTCGCCTCCCAGGGATGGGACATCGACTTCTACCAGCTCTCCCTTTATACCGCATACGCAGGCACCAGGAGGAAAGGCGTTGACCGCAGCCACGAGATATTTGAGGATCCGGACCGTGACCGCATGCTGGACGTAATCGCAAAACTCGACAAGCCGTGCATAGCCTTCAAGATCCTCGGCGCCAACCGCAAATGCGGGTCCGACGCCGAACTGGAAGCGGCCTTCAGGCTTGCCTTCTCTAAAATCAAGAAGAGCGACGTGGTATGCGTCGGAATGTGGCAGAAGTACAAGGACCAGGTGGCCCAGAACACCGGCATTGTCCATAAAATACTCACTGGTAAATAAGGAAATGACAGATGGCAGGCTCAAATGAAATGCTGATGCTGGTAATCTTATGTGTCCTTGGATTGCTCGCCTTTTTCAAGCCCATACTCCTCTACCGGGGCATGAAGAACGGGGGAAACGGCGTCAGCCCGCTCAATCTTTTCACAATGGGCGCCGTATACATAGCCCTCGCTTTCGTGGTGATAAAGATCTATTATGCGAAATTCCAGTTTTCCCTGCTGTTCGCAATAATCCTCGTACTGCTCGGGCTGTGGAACATCTATTTCGGCATCCTGGTGAAAAAGCTGAAGCCTGAGCCCGAAGATGACGCCAAGGAAGATGACAGAAAAGACGGTCCAGAAACAAAAACATGATGCATTTATCAACTGTTTGGAACATTAAGATCAGGAACATGGCAATCTCAACGATGCTCCTCATGCTTGCCTCGTGCGGAACTCCACCTGCAAAGGAATCTCCCCAGATAAAGGAAACTTCCTCCGAAAAGGAGACTCCGTCAAAGGCGCAGCCAGCGCCTCAGAAGGAATTGCAGTTCTTCGTAAAAGCCGACGGCGCCGATTCCAATCCCGGTACCGCAGACAAGCCTTTCGCCACCTTGGAAAAGGCCAGGGACAGGATCAGGGTGCTCAGGAAATCCAATGAAATCCCTCCGGAAATATCTCCTGTAATCAACATCAGCGGTAAAATTGAACTCAAGAACAAGTTCAGGCTTACTGAAGAAGATTATGGCACGGCAGATGTTCCGCTTGTAATAAGATCTTCCGGAGAAGCCAAGGCCGTCCTGACCGGGGGCAAGGCTATCACCAATTTCAAGCCGGTCGCGGAACAGGAGACTCTCAGAAGGCTGAAGCCAGATGTGCAGGGTAAAGTCCTCCAGTCGGATCTCAGGGAGCTTGGCATCACCGATTACGGCTCTCTTTCAAGCCGCGGTTTCAGCCGGGCAATAGCAACCGCCCACATGGAGCTTTTCTTTGACAACATGCCTATGACGCTCGCACGTTATCCGAACGAAGGTTCTTATCTCAAGATCACAGGCGTTGGCAAGTCATCCGTCGATGAATGGAAGGCGGAGACAGGGGATCTCAAGGAAGGATTCCTGTACAAGGACGACCGTCCGAAGACATGGAAGCCATGCAAGGACTTATGGGTACATGGATTCTGGTCCTGGGACTGGGCGAATTCGGTTGAACATGTTGAAACCATTGATTCAGAAAAAGGTTTCATCAAGACAAGTCCGCCATACGGGCTCTACAGTTTCCGCAAAGGGCAGCGCTTCTATTTCCTGAACGTCCTCGAGGAACTTGACGCCCCCGGCGAATTCTATGTCGACAGGGAAAAGGGAATCCTCTATTTCTATCCTCCAAAGGATATCGCCAAAGCCGAAGCGACGGTCTCAATACTGAAGGAGCCTCTGGTCTCGTTCGACAACACCACGAACATTGTCTTCGAAAACATCCTCCTCGAATGCGGGAGATCGCACGGCATAAGCATATCCGGTGGAAAGAACATCACCGTCGCAGGCTGCGAAATCCGCAACTTTGGCAACCGCGGGATAGATGTCAACGGCGGAACCAACCACAATATCGTATCATGCGACGTATACAATACCGGCGACGGGGGCATCAGCGCCCAGGGAGGCAACCGGAAGACGCTCGTGCCCGGAGGACATGTCATCAGCAACTGCCACGTCCATCACATGGGGCGCTGGTCCAAATGCTACCAGGCTGGAATCGCGATGACAGGTGTCGGGCTCACCGCTTCAAACAATCTCATCCACGACGGGCCGCATAACGCGGTTCTCTTCAACGGCAACGACATGGCAATCGAATATAACGAGATCCACAGCGTATGCCTCGAAACAGGAGATGTAGGCGCTGTCTATACGGGACGCGACTACACTTTCCGCGGCAACAAGATCAATTACAACTTCATCCACGACATCGGCGGTGTCGGCATGGGATCCATGGGCATATACATGGACGACTGCGTAAGCGGGACCGAGATCCGGGGCAATATCCTGAAGAACTCCACCCGCGCGGTCTTCCTCGGAGGCGGCAGGGATTTCAAGGTCGAGAACAACATATTCATCAACTGCAGGCCCGCGATCCACATTGACGGACGCGGGATCGACAAGAATCCTGTCTGGTCCAACATGGTCAAGAAATACATGAAAGACCGGCTGAACGAGATGAAGCACCATGAACCTCCGTACAGCACCCGTTATCCGGAGATCGCCACGCTCGACAAATATTACGAGGCCGGCAACGGCGTCCCGCCGGAGAATATTTCGATTAAAAACAACATCTGCTGCGGCGGCGAATGGCTGAAGATTGAATGGAATGCAAAACCGGAATGTGCGAAAGTCGCAGACAACACTGTCAGCAACGCCCCCGGCTTCGTCGACGCGGACAAGGGGAACTATCTCCTCAGGGATGACGCCCCTGCCCTCAAGACCGGATTCAAGCAGCTCCCCTTCGACAAGATCGGCCTGCAGAAGGATAAGTATAGGAAATAAGCTCCAAGTTCCAAAATCCAGATCACAAACAAATCCCAAACTATTCAAATCTCCAAAACTTTGAAACTTTGCATTTGTCTGGAATTTGAATATTGTTTGGATTTTGCAGCTTGGAATTTGGAATTTTTTCATGATCGACTTCATAAACATAAGCAAGACTTTCGGGACGCACGACGTGCTCAAGGAGGCCAGTTTCCGCATCAACGACGGCGAACGGGTCGGCGTTGTCGGCCCCAATGGCGCCGGAAAAAGCACGGTCTTCGCGCTGCTGCGCGGCGAGATATCCCCGGACAAGGGAAGCATCGAGTTCCCGAAGAACATAAGGATCGGACATCTCCGACAGGAGTTCAATCCGCATGAGATCGACATGACTCTCCTGGAATACGCCGAGAGCGGACGCCAGGACCTCGCCGACATGCACAAGGAAATTGAGAAACTCGAAGACGAACTGCACCATGACAGGATAAAGGACAGGGCGTCGGCGCTCGCCCACATAGGCAGGCTGCAGACGATGTTCGAAGCAGGAGGCGGCTATCATCTCCGGCCCAAGGCGCAGACTGCATTATGCGGGCTCGGCCTGATGGAGGATAGTTTCGCGCGCCCATTCAACTCGTTCAGCGGCGGCTGGCAGATGCGTGCGGAACTCGCAAGGGTCATCGTGGCCGATCCGGATCTCCTGCTGCTCGATGAACCTACCAATTATCTCGATATCCCTGCAATCGAATGGCTGCGCGGATACCTGAGGGACTTCTCCGGCACCATGCTGCTGATCTCGCACGACAGGTATCTGCTCAACTCATTAACTGACGTCACGCTCGAAGTCGCCAACTTCCAGACCGAGAAATACAAGGGCAACTACGACTACTATGTGAAGGAGCGCGTTGTCAGGTACGAGCAGAGGCTCGCGGCGGCGGAGAACCAGCGCAGGGTGCGCGAGCAGGCGCAGACGTTCATCGACAGGTTCCGCGCGAAGAACACGAAGGCCGCTCTGGTCCAGAGCAAGATCAAGATGCTCGAAAAGATGGAGGAGATCGTAATCCCGCACAGGCTGACAAGCCCCGGCAGGATCCATCTCAAGAAGCCTGAACGTTCCGGACAGGAGGTCGCGCGGCTGGAAAACATCGGGCTCACATATGACGGCAGCACCTGGGTCCTCAAGGGAGTGGATCTCAGCATCCAGCGCGGGGACAAGCTGGCGCTTGTCGGTCTCAACGGGACAGGAAAATCAACATTCCTGCGGGTGATCGCAGGCATACTGCCGCCTTCGGAAGGGGCCCGCTCGCTCGGACACAACGTAGTGCCGGGATACCAGTCGCAGGAGTTTGCTGAAACCATGGACCCTGAACTCACTGTCTTTGAGACCGTGAAAAATGTAAGCGAGAATGCAGGGGCGCAGGAAGTCAGGAACCTGCTTGGAGGCTTTGGCTTTTCAGGTGATACCGTGCAGAAGGAAGTCGGAGTGCTGAGCGGCGGAGAGAAGATACGGCTTGCATTCGCCCGCCTGCTCATAAATCCGCCGAACTTCCTGATCCTCGACGAACCGACAACCCATCTCGACATCGCCGCACGCGAGGCGCTCGAGAAGGCGCTCAGGGAGTTCCAGGGCACTATCTGCGTGGTAAGCCATGACATCCAGTTCGTCCGCCAGGTCGCGACGACGATCGCTGCAATGCGCCCGCCGGGGATCAAGCTCTACAGCGGCGGCTATGACTACTACTGCGAGAAGATGGCGCTGGAGGCCCCTTCTGCGGATTTCGCACAGGCTGAAGAAGCGCCAAAGATTTCCGAGAGGAAGCTCCAGCGCCGCGAACGCGCCGAACTGATCCAGGAGCGGGGACGCAGGAAAAAAGAGCTGGCCGGAAAACTTTCAGCGACGGAAAAGACCATTGACCAGCTGGAAGCTGAGGAGAAGGAGCTTATAGCCAGGATGGAATCTTCAGAATGGAGGATCGACTACGCCGCCACAAACAGACGCCTGGGCGAAATACACGAAGAGCTGCCCAAGGCCCTCCATGAATGGGAGGAACTGTCGGTAAAACTGGAAGATCTGCTCGCAGAACCGCTGGAAGGCGATTGACGCCTGCCGTCATGCCATCAATTCATGTTCTTGATGAAATCGTTCACAACCTTCTTTTCAGCGTCGGTGAGATTGTGATATGTGCCGCCCGGCTTCCTGTTTTTGCCGATGACCTTGTATGCCGGACTGTTCTCAGGCTTGCCCGGGACCACCCATTTCATCTGCTTCATGGTGTCAAGTGAAGTGCATGCCTTCCTATGGCATCTTAAGCATTTGTCATTAATCACTTTCATGAACTCCGCCTCCGTAGGTACTGCGGCGGCCTGCTTGTCATCCGCCTTAGGAACTGCATCCTTCTTTGCCGGAGCATTGTCAGCAGCCCATACATCGGTGTCAATAATATAAATGGACATGAACAGGACACCTATTATCGCAGCTATAATCAGATTCCTCATGGATTTTTCCTCATGCTTAATGTTTACTGGAAAGGTATTATATCAAAGGCGTCTGCAAAATGCAAGATAAATCTGTTACTGATAGTCTCGAAATAGAATAGACTTCCAAATAAAGGAGGGCGGGTTTTCCTACCCGCCATATAATGAGCAACGCGGATTGGAAAACCCGCGCTCCGTTGAAGAGGAAACATGTCGAGACAATTATGGGACAATTAGTAACTCACGGCATATCATAGACGGCAAATCCGCAGTCGAGATTTCCGTTCTTCATCTCATAGATGTGAAAAGGTTTCACCGATATGCTTTTAATTGCTGCTATATTCGCGCATATGAATCCGACACGGCATCCGTGAAGCCGTGTGAACGCGGCGCCCATCTTCCTGTAGAATTCATTATCCGCCGACATCCTCTCGTCGAATGGGGGGTTCGTGACTACGATTCGCTTGGCGCCGTCGGCCTGCATATCCTCGATGCGGGCCTCGCGGAATGAGATCTTGAGCCCGGCCCGCTTGGCGTTGGCCACTGCGGTCTCAAGGACCGCCGGGTCGCTGTCAGTCCCGATTATCCTGGGCATCTCATTGTTCACATCCCTCCGGCATTCGCCGCGGAACTTCTTCATCGTCTCCGCGCACTTGTCATCAAAATTCGCCCAGCGCTCGAAACCGAACTTCTCCCGGAAAATCCCCGGGGCGATGTTGCGCGCCCACAGCCCGGCCTCGATAGCGATCGTCCCGGAGCCGCACATCGGATCCCACAGCGGCGTCTTCCTGTCCCATCCGGAATACATCAGCATCGCAGCCGCAAGAGTCTCCTTCAGCGGAGCTTCGCCTTTCTCCAGACGGTATCCGCGCTGGAAAAGAGGCTTGCCGCAGAGATCAAGATAGATGGTCGCCTTGTCGTTGCCAAGGAAAATGAATATCCTCACGTCGGGCTCGTCGCGGTCGACATTCGGACGCGTACCGTGTATTTCCCGGAGCTGGTCGACGATCGCATCTTTAGCCTTCTGCGCGATATAGTTCGTATGGGTGAGATTGCTGGAATGGCAGAATGCGCTGACGGCAAGCGTGTGCTCAGGAGTCAGATAAGGAGTCCAGTCGATGCTCTTTACTCCATCATAAAGGGCCTGCTCGGAAGGCGCCTGGAAGCGTTTAAGGACAAGCTGTATGCGCTGGGCGATCCGTGACAGCAGGCAAGCCCTCCATCCATCCTCGATCTCACCCATGAAAGGAGTGCCGCCGCTGTTGAGGCGGACGCTTTTGAAGCCAAGCTCTATCAGTTCATTCTGCAGGGCCCTCTCGGTGCCGCTGCTGGCGGTCGCGAAAAATTCCATTGTATCCCATTTCAGTGATTTCCCATAAATATAGCCACAGAACACATAGAATACACGGACCTCATATTCTTTTTGCAATGACAGATTCCGGATGCTAGGTTTCACCTTGGAAAACAAAGGGGATTCCATGGCGAGGCTGCTTTATATATCCGTCCTGATGGTCGTCTGCGGATGTGCAGGCATACCGCCGGATGCCGCTCCGGAACTTGACCGGATATTCCGCCTGAACAGTCCGAACAAGGAAGCGTTGAAAAACGCCAGCCGCGATTTTATTGCGAACATCGCAGCGAACAGGGACAGGATGCAGGGCTGCGCTGAAAAATTCCTGCTGACCGATAAATACCGGGAAATCATATACAGGAAAAACATCCGTTCACAGAAGAATGCCGACAGCCTCTATTTCCTATACAAGAATGAGCTCGCCATCGAACTTGCCAGAGGTGCAGATCCCGTCTATCTCCAGCTTCTGGCGAGATATTATTTCAATGACGGGACAGAAGGCATGACCGACCGTGACATGATTGACGCGGCAATCGGAAGGCTAACCTATAGGGGGGCTCTGCCCTACAGCCCGAAAGATAAAACCTCCTCTAAAATTTCAATTGATTTCAAGGAAAAGACCGAGCTTTCTGATGGCAGGATCTTGACGGTCTATTCAGTCAGGTGGCCTGAAGCCCGGGAAACATCCGTCTACAATACCATCTTCATGGTGAGAAAAATCGGAGCCGGGGAAATCCTCCTGCCGATACAGCACAATGCTGTCGGAGAAGCACTGGAATAAGCATCCGGGAAGTCATCGGGAAATCTTCTTCCTAACCTTTCTGACGCAGGCTTCGCAGATGCCATAGCTTGGGGTGGTTTTCCTGTTCTCCGGTATTTTTATCTCCTTG
This sequence comes from uncultured Victivallis sp., assembly GCA_964506605.1. Taxonomy (GTDB): domain Bacteria; phylum Verrucomicrobiota; class Lentisphaeria; order Victivallales; family GWF2-50-93; genus GWF2-50-93. Next base: position 12,039 of record CAZDNQ010000057.1, read on the forward strand.
AAGTCACAAAGTTTCCTGCACCAGGAACATATGACCGGCATCACCTTCATCTCCGGCAGGGAGCTTCTTTGTATTTTCTCAGTAGTCTTCATGGATTCCAATCTGCAATATCTTAAAACGAGTGCTAGATGATATCAAAAAAGGTTAAGAAAGTCAACACTTCCCTGAAATGATCATGAAACATTGCCTGCACTGTTGACATTTTGGAAATATGATATAGGTTCTACGCCTGCTTCCGAAAATGGGCATATAGCTCAGTTGGTTAGAGCGCCACGTTGACATCGTGGAGGTCGTTGGTTCGAGTCCAATTGTGCCCACCAAACTTTTTCAGCCTCATTTCCGCCGCGTCTTGTTACTGCGCAGGCTTCGCGAAGACGGAAGCCTCTCAGCGGAGGCGGCCCCCTCGGATCAACCAATGAGCTTATCTTTTTCAGATGGAGCGCCGGCGTCCCGCCGGTAATTTGTCTCCACGTTCCCCAATTCCCAGCCACAGATCCGCACAGACTTAAGGTTGACGCAACATGTAACTGGATGATTGCAAGTTGACGATCTCCGACCGTTGCAGTTGAATTTTAACACCACTCTATATTATCAAAGGATCTCATTGCCATTTAATATGTTGCTTGGAATGGCGCCAATGCTTTATTTACTGCCAATCCGGGCTATATTACGGGCACTTTCCTAGCAAAACCAGCATGTTCTGCCGATTCGAGGTAAAACTCACCAGATTTGACCGGGATTGCATCAGACTTGAGAGCGGAAATCCTCTAAATATCCGCTATTTTGCTCTTGAAAAATAGTTCCCGGAGCGCCTGCGCCAACCGTCGTCAAATTTCATGAATCTTTAAGATAATTTGCAGGGGTCGTTTGACTCTTTTATAGCGGCGCGCTCCAACGGAAATAATATTTTCTGAAGTCAACTTAGAAATGCATTCGGAGTATCTTGCACTTCATCATGATTCAAATCCCTTTGGGGGCATGTGTTTAATTATCACATTTAATTTGCCCATCATTAAGGTTACTTTGGTCATGAACGAGATTAATGAACGGATTGGGATATAGAAATTACCAGCCATATTCATGATCTCCAATAGTTCTATACTCTCAAGTATTTCTATTTGTCGTCCTGCATTCTTGTCTCTATGAGCACCAACATAATTCCTGATTCTGTTAAGGATTGACTGATGCTCTTCCTTGAAAGCATTTAACTGCTTTGTAATTTCATTAAACTCTTTCCAATCTTCATCCGTAAGCGGCAGAGTCTTTAGACTGGCACGGAATTCCTTTCCTAGAAGCTCAGGAATATCATGTGATGACTCGTAAAGAAGGACGGCTAACTGTCTTGCTACATAGTTCCTTTTCTTCTCCCTTATGGCAAACAGCGCATCGTTTTTTAAAGTTGCAATATCGTAGTCTAGAAGCAATACATATAATCCAACATTATACATACGCTCGTAATGAGGCATTCCATTCTTCTTCGCCCTCTCATATTCCTTCCTGACGGATTTAAAGGCAGCATCATGTGCTGCAATACGTCTTCTCTCTTGAAAAAGATGCATTGTCCTGTTCCAGATGATTATTGGCACAGATAGCGGGTTCATGGTAATAAGACCTAGTTTATTTATTTCTCATGGCGGCGTATGCGGATCTTTCGCAATAAATAATAGCCAACTCTTCTTGCCCCAGCTCTTTTAGCCTGTCAACGTCTGGATGCTCTTTCATGAATTCCAAGAGTTTCTCTTTGGTAGAATGTCTGTATGTATCAAAAAAATAATCAAACAGATCCAATGGAGTTGTTGCCGTCCTGTTAATTTTCTTATGAACGCCAAAAAAGGTGTCTGGATATTTACGGTATGCTGATAATTCATCTTTGGTCAAAGGACATTCTGCAATAATCGAGCGACCATCCTCCAGTTTGTAAGTGGCAGTCACTTTATCATGTATGAGTGTTGCATCAACAAGCTTACCGACAACTTCCTTCCCATCTTTATCTGGGATTAGATATCTCCCGCCTATAGTTAATCTTGCTTCAGTTTTGCCAAAAGCCAATTCAGGGACTTCGCCATCAAATGTTGAAGGTATATCAGTATGCTCGCGAAGTGATTTCATCAATTGGAACATCTCATAGTGATCTTTCCGGATCCTTAATGCTTCTCTAATATTCATAGTTAACATGCCATGGTTGAATTCTGGTATCTTGTAACCATTAGCGAATGCAAAAACACATATGTCGGTAGACTCAAGGTTGAACTGATAGGGATAGTTAGTTAAAATTACATATGCATTGGGAGCCGGAGCGCCATTGATTTTTAATCTCTCTTCTAGAACGTGAAGATGTGATGATATTTCATTGGCAAATTCCATAACATCGTTGATACTAACCCGTTGATGGCTGTTCAATTCAATAAACACTATTCTTGGATGTTCAGCATGCTTTTTCAGGGCCCGGTATAGTTGATCTCCCACATCTGGCGAAGGATTTCCACCCTTCCTGGATTTAGCCTCAACTGAGAATTTATTTCCAGTCTCTTTGAAGGTTGCGGTAAATTCACAGTGAGAAATGCTGCTGTCTGTTTCATCCTCGAAATCTAGAGTGAATCCAGCTTGGATAAGATGGGCTGCAACAAATGTTTCATAATATGCGCCAAGGAACTGATCCTTGTTTTTGAGCCTATTCATTAATCTTTTCTGCAACTCCACATTGTGAGCGAGCAAGTATAGATTATAGGAAAGTCCGAGATATG
>CAZDNQ010000058.1:0-14406 GCA_964506605.1 uncultured Victivallis sp.
CTTCAAGCCTCCAGCTTGCCTGGAGAAAGTCTGTTGAGGCCGGATACAGGCGGATCGGAGTGGCATGCTGCCGGCATGAGAATCCTCCCTTCCCTGATGACAGGCTGCGCCTGGCCGCTCTCCTTGAATGCCAGTATGAAACTCCAAGGAAACAGAGGATCCCTCCGTTCCTCGGAAGCCCCGGCGACAAGGAATCATACATGGAGTGGCTGAAGGATAACAGACCGGATGCAGTCATCGGCTTCCAGGCGCACCACTATTATTACCTCCTGGAATGCGGCATGAAGGTTCCTGGCGACATAGGATTCTCCAGCATTGTCAGGGATGAGGAGTTGACTCCTGACCTCATAAGCGGGGTCGAGGCTTCAAATACACAGGTGTGCTTCAACGTCCTTTCACTTCTGAACCAGCTTGTCCGCAACCGTATCAGGGGAATGCCGGAATATCCCACAACGGTGCTTGTGGAGTCCAGATGGCATGAAGGGAAAACACTAAAAAAAAGTGGGCCTCTTTGCAAATAGGGGCTTAGGGAATAGTTTTTAATTTGATATTTGAGACATGATTAATAATAAGGAGAGGATTTAGATATGTCGAAAAAAGCCAAAGGTTCGGATGCCAGCATGTTTTCATGGGACGCAAAGGCGACGCCAAAGGAAATTTCAGATGCACTCGATGTGATTTCGAGGAATTTCCCGGTCCGAAAGGGCGGCGGCGGGATAAAACTGTCTTTCAGACGGATGGAAGAAGCCGGGAAATGCCGTCTGAAGAAGGTGAACGGGGGCGTCCTTGTAGAATATTCCAGGCCCAACATGGCGATACGCGCAGTCGGATCCCTCCTCTCCGGGATTGAATTCAAGGAGGAATACTGCCCGTTCTCGATGTTCGGAATAATGATCGACTGCTCGCGGAACGCGGTGATGACTGTCGGCTACATGAAGAAATACCTGGAGAAGATCTCCCTGCTCGGATACAACATGGTCATGCTATACACGGAGGACACCTATCAGATCAAGGATGAGCCGTTCTTCGGATACATGCGTGGAGCCTACACACAGGAGGAGCTCAGGGAACTCGACCAGTTCGCATCGCGGCTTGGAATTGAGATGATCCCCTGCATCCAGACCCTCGGCCATCTCGAACAGATCCTGAAATGGGGCGCGTTCAAGGATCAGAAGGACACCAGCAGCGTGCTGCTTGTCGACGAGAAGAAGACATATGAACTGATAGAGAAGATGATAGTGGCATGGAAGAATTCGGTGAGGTCCCGCCGCATCCATGTCGGAATGGATGAGACACATGACATCGGGCGCGGCCGATTCTACGACCTGCACGGCGACGAACGCCATTTCGACATCTTCAACCGGCACCTCAAAAAGGTGGTAGGCCTCTGCAGGAAACACGGGCTTGATCCGATGATCTGGTCGGACATGTATTTCCGGATGGGCAGCAAAACCGGCGAATACTACGACAGGAAGACGGTGATTCCTGCGGATGTCGCAAAGGCGATTCCAAAGGAGGCCGAACTTGTGTACTGGGACTACTACCATGACAACAAGGAATTCTATCTCGACTGGATAGAGCGCCACAGGAAACTTGGCAAGGAGCCACTCATGGGTTCGGGTGTCTGGACCTGGAACAAGTTCTGGTACGACCGGCATATAACTGAAAAGAATGTGAGGCCCTGCGTCGAGGCATGCCGTGAGGCCAGGCTCGACGAGGTGTTCTTCACCATGTGGGGGGACGATGGCGGCTTCTGCGATTTCGACAGCGCGTTTGCCGGGCTGGCATACGCAGCGGAACTTTCATTTGCCGGAGAGGCTTCAGAGAAGGCGCTGAATTCGAAGATGAAAGCTCTTTTTGATGGTTCAATCTACGATGAGATAACTGCAGTTTCGGAGATAGAACGCGCAAGCCCTGCATATGTCCTGTGGGATGATCCGCTAATGCTTATGTTCCTGGCCGGAGCCAAATTCAGGGATATGGATGAGAAGAAGAAATTTTTCGCGGACGCATTGGGCATATGTGAAGGAATATCCAGCCGGCTTTCCAAGTCAGATGGGAAAGGTTCTGCAGGAGACATCAGGCTTGCCAGGGCGCTTGTCCAGGCTGTCGCAGCAAAAATAAATCTGGCTGACGCCATCATCACGGGATATTTGAAGAAGGACAGGAAGGCCCTTGGGAAGTCACTTCCTCTTATTGCCGACTACGGCCTGAAGCTCAAAGGTTTTACCTCGGCTTTCAGGACTATGTGGCTGAGGAACAACAAGCCGTTCGGCCTTGAGACGATGCAGATCCGGCTTGCGGGGCAGGAAGCCAGGCTGAAAGAGCTTTCGATTAGGCTGGGGGAATATGTCTCAGGGAAAACCGACTCAATTCCGGAACTTGAGGAGATGCGGAAGGTGAAAGGGAAAACCTATGTCCACGGATACAGGGGGATATCGCACGGAACATCGATAACATGAGGGGATGGAATGGATAAGTCCAGTTTCATTGCAGTTATGGCGGGATTGCTGTTCTCTGTGAGCCTGTTCTCGCAGGAGAAGACGGAAACTGTGCCCGGCAAAGAAGGGATGATCGGGATAAACCTCAATGGTTTTTCCGACTGGAATTCCGAGATTCCCCTGAACGACGTCTTCAAGCTGTCCAGAAAATGGATAAGCCAGGAGAAAGGCGCGAAATGGGGTACGGGACCTGAGCTGAAGACGGACAAGGATGGATGGATAACTGGATTTTCTGATCCCAGGTTCTATGCCGATACTCCTGTCCTCACTATACAGAAATGTCCGACCGGGAAATACACCTTGCTGTATGAGGGCGAGGGGAAGATTGAATTCTGGCCGGCTGAAAAAGTGTCTGTGCTGGAAAAATACCCCGGAAAGATGATCCTCGATGTTAAAGGCGCAGGCCTGTTCATCAAGCTCAGCGAGATAAACCCGCAGAACTATGTCAGGAACATCCATCTGCTCCTGCCTGGCACTGGGGATATCTACAAGAACCAGCCTTTCCGGCAGGGATTCCTTGACATGTGGAAGGGCATGAAGGCATACCGTTTCATGGACTGGATGCACACCAACGGTTCAGAGATCTCGAAATGGGAGGACAGGCCGAAACCGGAAGATGAGACCTATACTGTCAAAGGAGCCCCTCTGGAGCTGATGATAAGCCTCTGCAACGAGCAGAAGGTCAATCCCTGGTTCTGCATGCCGCACAAGGCTGATGACGACTACATCAGGAACTTCGCCAGGACGGTGAAGGAGAATCTGGATCCGTCGCTCAAGGTCTACGTCGAATATTCCAACGAGGTCTGGAATGGAATGTTCCCGCAGAATAAGTATGCACAGGAGAAGGCGAAGGAGCTTGGACTGGGTCCTGTGGAAAGGCCATGGGAGGGCGGGGCCATGTTCTATTGCCGGAGATCGGTGCAGATATTCAAGATCTGGGAGGAAGTGTTCGGGGGGAGGGACAGGCTTGTGAGGGTCATAGCCTGGCAGGCGGCGAACGCCTGGTGGACCGAGCACATCCTTCTTCCGTTTGAGGACCTGCCGAAGAGTTGCGACGCGTTTGCAATAGCTCCCTATATTACAATGTGCATCGGACCAAAGACGAAACCTGCGTCCGACGAAGTTGCAAACTGGTCTCTCGACCAGGTCTTCGACCATATAGGCAAGAATTCTCTTCCTGAATCGGTGAAATGGATGAAGGATCAGCGGAAGGCCGTTGAAAAATACGGGCTGCGGCTGATAGCATACGAGGGCGGCCAGCATCTCGTGGGTGTAGGAGGCGGAGAGAACAACGAGAAGTTGACACAGCTCTTCATAGCCGCAAACCGCGACCCGAGGATGGAGGATGTCTACAGGAAGTACTACGGCGAATGGAAGAAAATCTCCGGAGATCTCTTCTGCACGTTCTCATCAATAGGCGCATATTCTAAGTTTGGTTCATGGGGACTTGCCGAGAACTATGATGACACGCCAGAAAACTCACCGAAGTTGAGGGCGACGCTTGACCTGATAAGATAGGAGTGGTATTGGATTTCCCGGCAGTTCAGGATTGGAATGTTTGGAGGAAGATGCAAAAATTACCTAAGCTTTTTGAGAACAACCGCATATGGGCGGACGGCATCACGAAGTCGAATCCGTCCTTCTTCAAGGAGCTTTCCAAGCAGCAGACTCCGGAATATCTCTGGATAGGCTGCTCTGACAGCCGTGTTCCGGCCAACGACATAGTAGGGCTCATGCCCGGAGAGCTTTTCGTACACAGGAATGTCGGGAACCTGGTGATACACACCGACATGAACTGCCTTTCAGTCCTCCAGTTCGCCGTGGACATACTCAAGGTCAGGCATGTCATCGTCTGCGGACATTACGGATGCGGAGGTGTGAAGACGGCCCTCGACGACTGCTCCCACGGCCTCATCGACAACTGGCTGAGGCATATCTGCGACATCTACAGCAGGAAAAGCTCTGAATTTGCCGGAATATCCGATCCCGAAAAGAGGATGGATCTGCTCTGCGAGCTCAATGTTGCCGAACAGGTGATAAACGTCGGCAACACTACGATAGTGAAAGACGCCTGGAGCCGAGGGCAGGAGCTTGCCGTCCATGGATGGATCTATGGGATTTCAGACGGTCTGCTCAAGGATCTCAACACATGCCTCGCCTCGACAAGGGATCTCGAGAATTTCCTCAGAAGAGGCTAGACATTTTATTTGATGGCTGCTTGAAAAAATGTCCTGCAGGATTTAAGTTTGAGAAGTCCAAAAGCAAATAACAGGAGGGTAAAATGCTTAGGAAAATCACTCTCGTCGTCCTTGCCGGAGTACTCATGGTCCAGTTGAGCGCCTGCGGAACCTTGTTCTGGAAGGAGCGTATCGGAAAGGCATCATCGGACCAGATCGATCCGACGGTAATGATCCTTGACTGCTGCGGACTGCTTTTCGGAATAATTCCCGGTGTCATTGCACTGGTCCTTGATTTCAACAACAAGACCATCTATTTCTCAAAAGGCGAGCCCGGTGCGACCGCCATGGACAAGATGGACCGTTCCGACATGATCGCCATCAAGGTTGACAAGATGGACAGGAAATCCATTGAGGCAGCCCTGAGCAAGGAGCTCGGCAGGAGCGTAGATCTCTCTGAAATGCAGATTCTCGCCGCCAACTGATAGGTTTTGCAGAATCCAAAGGGCCGGACGGGTTTTCCCTCCGGCCCTTTTTCTTTTCAACGCCTTTTGAGGAAGGACAGTCCGGAGATTACAAGTATCATCGTGCCGAACACAGTTCCGAACACAGGGGTTGGAAGTCCGGTGACGACACCTCCGAAGAAAGCCTTGGCGACGGCTCTGCCGGTTTTTTCCTCGTCGATATATTTCTGGATCAGGAAGATGCCGGTGAAGGACAGCATGAAGGCGAAAATGCATGTGAAAGGCAGGCCGATTATCGTCAGCTCTTCGACGAAAAAGGCGTAGTCGAGGAAGAGGATGAGAAGTCCGCTCATGGGATGCAGGTTCAGTCCGGACTTCCTGATTTCGGGGAATTCCGGCTCCCCGGGGACAGGCTTGACTGCAGCCGGTCCAGACTTGCATATGGGCTGTTCAGGCTTGACAGTTCCAACCGGTTCAGCCTTTATCACAGGCATTTCCTTTTCGGTCTCGGTATCCATATGAGTCTCTCCAAGTTTGAATTTCAGGGAGTGCCCCGCTAGGTTAAGGTATTATATGCCTGCCAGCAATATTTTTTAGTAGTAGAGCCGGAATTTTAAGAGGAAACAGCATGAACATCTCCTTCCTTCCTGAAAAGGTGAAAGATGAGTTTGCCGGATTGATGGAAAAAGCATCTTTTACCGCCGCGCGGACCAGCGGCAATATATCAGGAGATCCCGGAGAGGGATATTTGGTTGCCTGCGGTGAAAAGCTCTTCATATATTCCAGGAATGCCGGGGAGGACACCTTCCTGAAGCTTGCCGGAAAGCTGGGGGAGGAGATCTCCAGGCTCGAAATCAGGAAGGACAAGTTCAATCCGTTCCTGGATGTCGATCTTGGAGGCAGGTCGTATTCCCTCAAGTTCTCCAGCGCCGAACTCAGGGATCTGGAAACACTCGTTGAAAATTTCAAGAAGGCCAGGCCGGAGGCGGCCGTCGCTGCCGAACAGGCTCCTGCAGCCCCGCAGCCCGCCCATGGGTCCGGCACCGGCATCCAGATGCCTTCAGGAATACAGCCGGAAGTGAAGCCCGCGCCAGGAAAACTCCCTCTCCCCCCTATGCAGTATATGGCTGCGGCAATGATGTATGTGGCGGCTTCCGACGGGAACATCGACAAGGACGAGGACAGGTATATTATGACTCTGTTCTGCGGAAACAATGACATTCTCCAGCCTGCGCTCCAGTACTACAAGTCCCATACGGCCGAACAGCTTTTCGAAAACGCCGGAGCCCTGGACGACGGACAGAAGCTCTGCATCCTTGCAAACCTGGTGGAATTAGCCATGCACGACGATTCGTATCACCGTGTAGAGCAGATGCTGATACGGAATTTCATGGAGAAGGCTGGAATCTCCATGGACAACCTGAAAGCCATCACCAACGTTCTTCTCGTAAAGAACAACCTGTCGGTACTGGGGTAGTCATTGCCATCTCCACCTGGGAGCCGATATGCCGGACATCACATGGAAATACTGATCATATTTATATTGATATTCACAAACGGGGTGTTCGCCCTCTCAGAAATAGCGTTCGTATCTGCAAGAAGGGAGATCCTGGAATCCCACATGTCCCATGGCAGCAGGCGGGCCGGGAAAATCCTTCTGCTGATGAACGAGCCGGAGAAGTTCCTGTCGTCCATTCAGGTCGGTATAACCCTGGTCGGGATTGTGTCCGGGGCATACGGTGGAACGATACTTGCAGATGATCTCAACGCAGTACTGAAGGATGTCTCCTTTTTAAACCCGTACTCCTACCAGGTCGCACTTGTCTTCACTGTCGCCGCAATCACGTATATTTCAATAGTCTTCGGTGAGCTTGTCCCAAAAAGCATAGGGCTCAGGAATCCCGAGAAGATGATAATCTTCCTCTATCCCCTGACAAGATGCCTGATGCTGCTGGCATATCCGGTGGTGGCCATACTCAGTGTTTCCACCAAGGTCTTCCTGAAGGTCGTCGGATTCGGGCTTTCCGGCGTGGACCAGATTGCGGATCCCATAAGGAGCATACTTGGAATTGCGAAGTCCGCGGTCGTCAGGAACAAGATGCGCAGCGAACAGCTCAGCATCATAACGAACACCATGAACGTCAAGGACACGCCAATCTCTGAAATCATGGTGGGAAGGGATGAGATCAAAAGCCTTTCCGCGGACATGTCCCTGCGCGAGGCGCTGGTAGAGGCGCATATTCATCACCATACGAGATATCCCATAGTCGAGAATGGAGATGTCGACAAGGTGATAGGATATGTGAACTTCAAGGACATCATGAACGCTGTCAGGATAAGTCCGGAGAGGCCGACGCTCAGGAACATATGCAGGAGGATTGCCTTTGTGTCGGAGACCGAGAAGGTCCTTGACGTGCTGCAGAAGCTGACCAAGAGCTGCCAGCACATCGCCATCGTCAGATCTCCTTCCGGTTCGACGGCGGGACTCATCTCCCTGGAGAACATGCTTGAGACGATCGTAGGCGACATAAGGGACGAGTTCGACATTCTGCCGGAGTTCATCTACGAGATCACCGAGCACCGCTGGCTTGCCGGCGGGGGGCTGACCATGGAGAAGATAGGCAAGGTGGTCGGTGCTCCCAGCTTCCCGGATTCGGAAAAGACCCTGTGCCAGTGGCTGATGGAGATCTCCCAGGAAGGAAGCATCCGCGTTGAGAACAAGATCGAGTACGGGAATCTGATCTTCCATATCAGGAAGATGAGCCGTTCCAAGATAAATGAGGTGATAATAGAAAAAGTTGTGATTTCATGAGGAGATCTCACCCTCCTAAGGACTCAGGCTCTTCTCCACCGCCTTCAGCGCGTCGGCGGCGGAGCTCGTGATTCCTCCCGTATAGCCGGAACCTTCGCCTATCGGATACAGGTTCCCGATATTCACGGATTCATATCTTTCGTTGCGCATGATCCTCACAGGGGACGAAGTCCTTGTTTCAGCGCCGATCAAGACCGCGTGCTCTGAAACAAACAGCGGATAGTCGGTCTTCCATACGTTGAATGCGCCGGCGAGGGACTCGCATACGAACTCCGGGAATATCCCCTTCATATCGGCGGGAGACGTCCCCATCTTGAAGGAGTTCCTGTTCAAGGTTGATGATATCTTCCCGCATAAAAAGTCCATCAGGTTCTGTGCAGGCGCCTCCCAGCTTCCTCCCGCCGCAGCAAACGCCCTCCTCTCGATGTCCCTCTGGAACTCAACACCGGCGAGAGGATGGGCAGACCCGTAATCATCGGCATGGCATGAGACGACAAGCGCGGCGTTTGAGAACGGGGAGTCTCTGCGGGAGTAGCTCATGCCGTTCACAACCATCATCCCCTGCTCAGACGAGGCGTTTACAACTTCCCCTCCGGGGCACATGCAGAATGTGGTGACAATCCTCCTTGCTTTCCTGTCGTTGCAGTTGAAGGAATATGTGGCGGCGCCTATGCCGGGGAAATCCCTGTATTTTGCGCCATATCTTATGAGATTGATGATTTCAACTGGATGCTCGATCCGCATGCCCACGGAAATAGGCCTCTGTTCAAGAATGACCCCCTTGGCATGGAGCATTTCAAAGGTGTCGCGGGCGGAATGTCCCACGGCAAGGTAGACCATTGGAGAACTGTATTCCCCGGCCCCGTTTATCACCACGCCTGCGGCTTTTCCTCCATGGACGATCAGGTCCGTCATTTTCGAGCCATGATGAATTTCACCGCCCCCCTCAAGGATATGTTTCCTCATGTTGAGGACTATTCTGCACAATACATCGGTGCCCAGGTGGGGCTTGGCTGCATATGCTATCTCTGCAGGGGCGCCGAACCTTATGAAAGTGTCAAGCACCTTTTCTGCATATCCAGAATTGCTTCCGGGCTTGGAAAAAAGCTTTCCGTCGGAGTATGAGCCGGCTCCGCCTTCTCCAAACTGTATGTTTGATTCTGAATCCAGTTTCCTCCCCCGGATAAAGTCCTGGACGTCGGCGGAGCGTTCCTCTATCTTCCTCCCCCTCTCAAATACCAGCGGCCTTATCCCGCGATCGACAAGTTCGATGGCGGCGAACATGCCGGCAGGACCCGAGCCTATTATTATCGGCCTTTCTTTGGTATTTACGGCTTTCCTGGCAGGTTTCAATTTTTCCGTATACACGGAAAAATTATCTTTGGGGTCAAAAGTGTCTGGAACCGTTGCGACAATTGAGACATCGTAGTAGAACTGATCCTTATCGCCAATATCAAGAGTCTTGCTGAGTATTCGCGAGCATTTTATGGTTTCCGCGCCGATTGCCAGTTTTCGGGAAGCTGATTTTATATATTCATCCAGCCCGTCTTTCTCAACGGGTATCCGCAGGTTGCCTATTATCAGGTCCATTTGATTCTTCTGGGCTGATTTCTTAAGCTCAACTCGTCTGCTTGGCAGAGGAATTCGTGTATTTTATGATATCCACTTTTTCAAGAGTCACCAGGCCGCCGCATCCGGACTTTTCGAAAAGGTCATGGAGCACCGGCAGGAACTTGTTTATCTTCTCCTCCTCGTCGACTATCTCGAGGATTATAGGCAGATCCATTGAAAGGTCGAGGATCTTCGAGGTGCGTATCCTGGAGTTCTTGCCGTATGACATCACGCCCTTCCAGGCAGTGGCCCCGGCAAGCCCTGCAACCCTGGCCTCCTTGATTATGATCTCATAAAGGGGGGTATGCTTTATCTTGTCAGACTCCCCGAAGAATATCCTGAGAAGCTTTGCGGTACCTTTAAGTTCCATGTTGCCCTCCGTATCTCATTGCGAGTTTTACCAGCAGGCATCCTGACATGAATGCCGCAAATGACACTATCAGCGTCAGCAGGAAATAGACCGATGCATGGTAGTATTCCCCGTCGTTGACAAACTGCGAAGTCTCATAGACGAAGGATGACATGGTGGTCAGCCCGCCACAAAAACCCGTCGCCAGGAAAAGCCGTGCTTCAGGTGACAGGAGCTCCGTGCCCGAGGAGATCTGGATTATGATCCCGATTATCAGGCAGCCGGCTATGTTTGAGACCAATGTCCCTGCCGGGTAGGTGATGGAATACCTTATGAATATCATGGTGCAGAGGTATCTTACGACCGCCCCGATGAGCCCGCCAGCGCCTACGTACATTGAATAGAGGATTATCTGCTTCATAATCCGGTTAACCTATCTTCTGAGCATGTAAAACGCAAGGGCCCTCAGATCCAGGTAGACAGGAATGTCTGCGTTGCCCGGAAGGCAGCTTAGTTGCTCCGCTGGCGCATGCGCTCGCGCAGTTCCTTGCGGTACTGGGCAGTTTTCGCCCTGGTGGCCGGATCAGTCGTCTCTATTCTGTTCTTCATCTGCTGCGCAGTCGGCCCCTGGCGTCTTCCACCCTGTCCCGGAGGACCTCCTCCGCCCTGTCCGCCGCTCTGGTTCCAGAATCCACCTCCTCCGCCGGTATTTGCAGTTCCGCCCTGCGCCTCCGCCGCCCTCTGTCTTTCCGCCATCCTCTCGGCCATCTTGTCAATTTCCTTGTCGAGGTATTCCTCCCTTTTATCCTTGGGAAGGGCGTAATAATCATCGGCGGTCTTCTTCATCCTAAGTTCAAAGACGGCCTGCATGTTCTCCCTCAAATTCTTCTTCTGGTCGTCGGTCATTGACTGGGACGAGTAGAATATCTCCCTTATCTTGTCCTGGTTCCCCAGGTTCTCAAGATATTTCCCCTTTGCATTTGCAGAAAGCTTTGAGAAATCCGGGGAGGAAATCATCTTTGCGATGTCCTCGGGCTTCTGCTCCTTCGGATCCGGAAGAGGAGGCTCGGAGTAATACTTGAAATATGCTAAAGCTCCTGACAAGGCCACCAGCACCGTTATCACGCCGATTATGAATTTCCTGTTCATTATATTTTCCAATCCTAGTTTCGAATGATATTGCATTTGAACCATTCATCCATCAATCCAAGCATCCATCCCTTGGACCATCTCCTACTCGAGATCACCGACATGCCAGTCGGCAAGTATATAGTTCATCGAACCGGGCTTTGTAGGCACGCCGTGGAAGCACTCGTAGTCGTGCATCACCGGGGTAGATGCGGGCGGACGTGTCGACCTGTCCATCTTCCTCCCCCCGAGGTTCACCATGTATTCATAGCTCGAACCTTCGGACGCGAAATAGTTCCTGGCAGTGTCAGCCGGGCAGTGGAACACCTCTGTGTTGTTCTGGACCTCCGGAGCAAGGACGTCGACAATCCGCGGATCGGAGTTCAGCCCGAGCGAAGGCATGTCGGCCGCCACCGGCATTATGTCGTTCGAACTCATCAGGTACCCCTGGAACCCCAATGCGACGTTGTGGAGGTTGTTCAGGCATTTCGAACTGTTCGCCTTCTGCTTCACCTTGTTCAATGCAGGCGCCACCAGCCCGAAAAGTATCCCAATGATGGCTATTACAACAAGCAGTTCTATGAGGGTGAAATTTTTTATTGTATTGGACTTCATCACTCCTCTGGGGGTTTCGGGGGCTGCGGACGGTTCTGACCGCCGCGTCCCTCCATCATCTTCGACATCATGGACTGCCTGATCGACTTCATCTTCGACCTCTGTTCAGCGGTAAGCAGGTTCCGGATCTTTATCATGTTGTACAGGCTGACTTTCTTTATCTCGTTCTCTATCGCCATCAGCTTGTCCAGCTGCGCGAGAGCCTTTGTCTCGTCGATCTTGTCCTGCTTGAGAAGTTCCGACATTGTCTCCTGTTCCGAACCCTGCTTCCACTGGAGTTCAGTGAACTTAACAGAGAAGTCCTTCATGACGTCCAGTATGGATTTCTTCTGATCGTCCGTAAGGCCCAGCGCCTGCTGGCTCTGCATCACCGCCTCCGGAGGGAAAAGCTCCTCGTTGAACGCCATTCCAAACATCCTCGCATGGCGCATGGAGGAAGATCCGGGCGAATTCTGGTCCTGCCCTTTACCCGCTGCGCCCTCCTGCGCCCAGCATGCAGCTGCGAACATCGCAAGAATCCCGGCAATTATCATTTTCCTCATCTGGATATCTCCCTTATTATATACTATTCCTGTTCCTGAGATTCGTAATACTATCGGTCATTAGCCTGTCCTCCGTAGCTCTTCGGCGAAGGAGGATGTCATTCGTGTATTTCGTGGTTAAAGCTCTTACAAGCTTCCCTTGCTGTTGGTTCCGGAGTACTCAAGCCATACGTCGGTGCCGGTCGCCAGCGAGCCGTCAAAATTGGAAGTGGACATCGTGAGCAGGTTGTCCGTCGAAGCCTCCCATCCCGAGATATTCGCCCATTTCTCCTGCTGGATCTCCTGGACCGCCGTCTTCTGGCACATCTGCAGGGCCATGGTGCCGGCGCAGACGGATATGGCCACGGCCGCAGCAATGCGCAGCATCGGCGCAAATGACATTGTTCCGGCTGCAGGTCGCGCCATAAGCCGCTCGAATGACGGCGCCTTCCTTGAGTCGGCCGCACGAATCCCGCCATAAAGGGACTTCAAATCCTTGTCGATATCATTTTTATCCATTTTCATTCTCCTGTGTCTTTATCAGATTGCGCATTCCCTTCTTTCCTCTTTCATAATGTGTCCGCGCCGAACCTATTGAAACTCCCATCACCGCCGAAGCCTCCTCCAGGGTCATGTCCTGATAGAACACCAGATGCAGGACTTCCCGTTGGCGCCCCGGCAGCTTCTCCAGCGATTTCCTGAACTCCCTTGTCTTGTCGTCAAGATCCGGGGGGATGTCCTCAGCGAACATATCCTCTCCCGATCTCTCCCCTGCGAACTTCGCAAGCCCCAGGCGCCGGAACCAGTGCCTTCTCCGCTCCTCGGCCGCCGTATACCTTATGACCGAGAACAGCCAGGTCTTGAACGACGAACGGCCCTTGTACCTGGCGCGGCCTTCGAGGACTTTTACATATGCCGTCTGAAGTACATCGCTGGCCTCATTGCCGTCATGTGAACAGCAGCTCAAAGCCCATCCGTAGCTGACAGCATGAATCTTCTCAAGCTCGTTCCGCAGTTCGATGTCATCCATCAGAATTCCACGCCTGTTTTGATGATTAGTCGTTGACAACTATTAAATATATGACATGAAAAAGAAAAAGCCCTCAAAATGAGGGCTTTTCCCGTACATATATAAATTTGGCGGGTTCTATATTATTTCCGTTCGACCTGCATGTCCTTCTTCTCGTTTACAGGAGGCTTCTCAGAGGCGATTTCATTGAGGGTCTTCTCCACCCTCTCCTGGATATTCTTCTCCTCGTCGGAGATGCGCTGTTTCTGGGCCTCCAGGCTGTTCTTTGCGCGTTCTTCCAGTTTCACCTTGAGGGCGGCCTTGTCGGCATCTGCCTTCCTGTCGCGGTATTTCTCCACCAGCTTCCTGAAATCCTCCTCGTCCTTGCGGGCCTTCTCCATAAGCTTCTGGGTTTTCTCCATGACTTGTCTGCGTAGGCTGGCAATTTCCTCGAACGCCTTGGGATCGGTCTCCGCCATGCGCCTGTCCATCATTTCCTGTTCGGCCCCCGGTCCGCCCCTCAAGTTCTGCATCATCTGCCTGCATTTTTCTCCATCCATGCCTTCACGGTTCTCAGGTCCCATCCTGTTCATGTTCATCATAGGACAGCCTTCCTTCATTTCACCTCCAGGCATTCCTTTCCCCTGGCGCATTCCCGGTCCTCTTGGATTCTGCATGGCAGGGGGATTCTGCGGGGCATTGTCCCTTTTCATCATAGGGCAGCCTTCATTTGCAGGTGGTGGCGGCGGTGGTGGTGCATCATCCGCATAGAGCAGGGATCCTGTCAGAACACACAGCGCGGCGGCCATTATCAGCTTCTTCATAAACCCTCCTTGATGGAAATTAATTGCTTTAGGGAACCTCTAAAAATTGGCATATGGCGCGAGACAGGAGATTATGGAGAGACGGCAAGGAGCAAACACCAGGAGCGGCCCCGCAGCGGGCCGTGGCTGGATTTGCGACAATGTCGGAATCCATAAGAATCTGTCTCCCTTTGGGTTGCGGATCTTTTTGGCCCAAAGAAGAATGTTCTTTCTTCGGCGTACCGTTTGGGTACGCCTCTGTCAGAAATTCTTTTTGAGCTTCCAAAAATCTTCCGCAACGCGCCAAATGCGAATTTTTAGAGGTTCCCTTTATACAGGATTTGTGGCTGGGAAGGTAGAAATATATGACAGGAATTGAGAAAAAAATCAAATCGTCAAACTCTATGGTGTTCTCT
>CAZDNQ010000059.1:0-4703 GCA_964506605.1 uncultured Victivallis sp.
CTTATGAGCATCGCCTACAACATCAACATTGTTTCCTGAATAATAATCAAACCCCTTGGTCACCGGCGAGTTCTTGATGGGACGCGAATAATCCACATCAGGAGTGGTGTGTGTTCCCCATTGGCATACAGCTGGATCATCGTCTGGCAATGAGGAACCATCTCTGGTTTGCCAGTCCATTCCAAGATGCCATTTTCCAATACATGCCGTCGAATACCCATTCCCCTTCAGGAGAGAGGCTACTGTCATCCGTCCTTCTTCTATGAGCGATGGAGTAAATCCTCCGATGACCCCTTTCTTCAGTGAAGAACGCCAGTTGTAACGGCCCGTTAGGATACTATAGCGGGACGGAGTGCATACGGCTGAACTGGAATGGGCATCCTCGAATATCATCCCTTCCAATGCAAGCCGATCAAGATTGGCTGTTTTGATTTTCGAATGCGGATTCAGGCATGAAAGATCGCCATAGCCCATGTCATCAGCGAGAAGGTATACGATATTTGGAGTTTCCTGCATAGTTATATTTCCTCCTTTACATTATTTTTCGCCTTCCGGCAGAAAATCAGAAAGCGGTGATAGGCCGTCCCTGCTAACCATGCGTGCGGCAGGCTGTATAGGGATATCTCCGTTAAGAAGGGGATCATTTGTCATTTTCATCCATTTATCAAGGCGGAAACGCATCTCTTCAGCAACCGCACCATATCCCTGCCGCAGGAAAAGATTGTTTTTCTCATTCGGATCAAGTGCAAGATTGTAAAGAGCCTCGGTATCAGGCAGAGCATCCGCCCATCCGCTACGCAGCCAGCAATTCTTTGAAAGCGAATCATCGCAATTCGGAAGAACAGGAGCTTTTCGCGGGTCAAACCGACGGATGTATTTCCAGCACTTAGTCCGGATTGCGCGTACAGGTTCGTAGGCCGCGTGGTAATTGATCTCAAAAAATAAATCCTCATGGATTGAACCGGCAGTTCCGTTTATAAGAGGAAGCATGGATTTTCCCTCGAGGCGAGGTTCGATTTCGAGCCCGAGAAGTTCACATATGGTGGGAAAAACATCCAGATGGCTTACCATTGCATCAATCACCTTTCCGCCTCTGAAGCCGCCGGGTCCGCGCATTATAAGCATCACTCCTGTGCCAGAGTCCTCCAGGTTGCATTTCATCCTCGGGAACGCTATTCCATGATCAGTTGTGCAAATGACAAGCGTATTTTCCGAGAGACCGGCCTCATCAAGAGCCGAAAAGACTGTCCCCATTTTGCCGTCCAATATCCGTGCGCTCTGGCGGAATCCCGCCATGTCAAGCCGTGTTTCAGGAGCGTCCGGAAGCATAGGCGGTACAAGACAAAAACGCGGATCCTCGTCAGGGTGCCCGATTGGAAACTCCCTGTGCGTCTCAAAGAAACCGACAGAGAGGAAAAAAGGGCTGTTTCGGGGCTGTCGCAGGAAATTAGCAGCCTGCAAATGGGCATTGGAATGCCCTCCAAGCCACTGATCATAGCCTATAGTTTTCCACGCATCTTCCCCATGGGCGATATGCTGAATGCCGCTTAGTGCACTTATATAGCCGGCTTTCCGAAGGGTATGGATCATATGATGACCATAATCGAACATTGAAAAGCCGCGGTGCGCAAGTCCTGTCATTCCATTCTGGTGCGGATATTCGCCGGTCAACAAGGACGCACGACTGGGTGAACAAGTTGGAGAAACTGTAAATGCCTGCCGGAAAAGAACTCCTTCCCCAGACAGGCGCTGAAGATTAGGAGTAGAAATGGCATGGCCATACGGCTGGATATAACGTCCCGTATCGTGCGAATGGATATAAAGTATGTTCGGTTGCATTTTCTGAATTCCTTTACTTTTCACATTTCCACGCGCCCCACATGGAAGGTTCCAACCTCGCCTCGCTGGGGATGTCGGATACCAGTCCGGTCGCCTTGTTGTGCCAGTAAATCCGGCTGACGGTTTTGCCGCCGTCACCGGTCAGGATTCCGATATCGCCAAGGGTTTTGGGAAGGGTCTTGGGATTCCAGCCAAGGACTTCGAGCGGAATGACAACCTCGACTTGCTCTAGGGTGGCCTCCTTGTCACGATCGGGGATCTTCACCGAGCCAATGCCAACCTGGATCCGCCCGCTGACGTCTTCGACCCGGTCCACGCTGGTCTGGGCCACGGTCGAAAAATACTCCACGGGATCCTTCGTCCCAGGAACCACGGGACGGAAGCGGACAGCCTTGATTTCCTTGCCGACCTGTACGATGATAAGCCGGACATCACCCTCCACGGGCTTTTTGCGCCCGACGCCTGCATCCTTCGTCGCCAGGTGGATGTCCAGACCTCCGCCGGTGGTGAAGAGCTCGCTGGGCGGCCCCCCCGCGTTCTGCAGGATGTTCCGGCCACGCGATCGCACGGCCACGTAGAGATTCCGGTCATCATAAGCCAGTGCGGCCTGCGTGTAATCCACATCGCGTCCGCCAAATCCGGCTCCGAAGCGCTCCCGCTGCACAGTGACCCATTGCGGATCCGCCCAGTCGTCGAGCTTGCCATCGGCTGTGACGTTCGAGGCCTTGTTAAGCCGCAGTTCGGAGGAACCTTGTCGGGACCTCTCGCGGGCGGCGAGATCCCGGTTGAACTCCGTGATCCTGGCCACATCAGCGGCGGAGATGGTCAGCGGGGAACCGGAAAACCGCCTGATGCTTTCCAGCCCGTTTACTTTGACCAGGCTGGCGCTGGTTTTTCCGGCGTTGAGATATACGCTGCCGTCCTCGAATTGCGTGATGGTGGGGTGGAAGTTTTCGTCGATGATGTTCACGTCGGTCACGTCCATCCCGCGGCCGTGTTCCGGAAAGTTCCAGAGCCGCGCGCCATTGCGGTAGTTGAAGAGGGTGTCCACCAGCAGGCCGTCGGCGGTAAACAAATAGACGAGTCCCAGATTGCAGTTCAAGGCCCAGAGCGGGCCGGCCTCCCCCGCTTTCGGGGTGAATGAGTCTCCTATCATGTGCGTGGTTGCAATGAGCTGGCCGCTGAACTGCGGTGCGCGGGGGGCCGCATGGCCGGCATGCAGACCGGGCCATTCGCTGTGGTAGATCCATTGCGGTTTGCCGTCCGCGCTGAACCCGGCAATGGGGCCACCCGTCAGGACAAGCCGTCCATCCTCGAACTGGTGGACGTTCGTGCAGGCGTCATTTCGCAAAAAAGGAGTCTCAAGGACTTTCTCGTAACGGGTGAGGTCGTAGAGAGGCATGCCGTTTTCCTTCACCTCGGCCGGACGAAAACGCAGGACTCCGCCGGGCTCATCCTTGCCATCGTAGCGAACCAGCAGGTCGAGATCCCGTCCCAGTTCAATGTTAAAGATGATTCCTGCCTTCGCACCGAAGTCTTTTTTCCGGGCGTCCCAGAGGGGATCCGGGATGCCGAACTGGAACTCCTCCGCCTGGGGCACGCCGTCGCCGTTATGATCCGACCAGATGCAGAGCGTTTTGTACGCGCCGGCATGAGCCTTGGCCGGATTCTTTTCTCCTGCAAACGGAAGCTTGTCCCAGAGCCCAAGTTTCCTGAGTTGCGCTTCGTAGGCGCCTGCGGGAGTCGCCAGTAGCAGCGGCGGACAGCGTTCCGGTGTGAGATCGGAGAGAAGAAAGACCTTGACCGGTCCATTGGCCATGCCCGTATAGCTGTTCGAGATGTAGGAGCGTCCCCTGGCCCGGTAGGGAAAGGAGGGATCTCCATCGCGGAAATTCAACAATGGCGTTTCAAAATCCCATCGGTCGTTGCGGGCTCCGACACTGAATTGATAGAGGCTGACCGGGACGCCGGTCCCCTTTTCCCAGTCGATCTTGAACTGGGTTCCGCCGTTGCCGTCGTGATACAGCATGCGACTGCGGTTTTTCGGGTCCAGAAACCCGCCGCCGCCGTACTGGGTAGGTCCGTAGTGGTTGCGGACGTGTCGGCCATCCTTGTCCCAGACCCAGATCACTTTGGGCGTCCACCACCGCCGGGAGCCCAGCCAGAGCTTCCCTTCCGAATCCACGGAAAGACCATAAGGGAACGCCATGCGCTCGGGATCATACGGTCCCTCCACCGGTCCGCCCGGATGCCCGACGGCGCGCAGGAACTTGCCCTCCGGGTTGAAGACTTTCACCTGGTGGGACTTGCCCCATTCGGCGATGTAGATTCTGTCCTCGCTGTCGAGCGTCATCGAGCGCGGGGTGTCGAGCCCCTCCGCAATCAGCGTTTCCGGGGAGGAGAGGGGGTTGGGAAAATCCTTCAACGTATACCGCAGCAACCTGGTTCCGTCGATCACGAGGAGGCGGCCATGAGAATCAAAGGCGATAGCGTTCGGCTCCCCGACGGGAACCTCCGCCATCATCTCCGCCTGCCGGGTCGCGGTGACCTGGCTGGTGTCATAAAAGAATATCCGCCCGGGACCGAAGACACTGAAAACCAGGATGCCATTGTGTACCGCCATCGCGCCGGGATGCCCGCCGTTCCAGGAATAGGGAAAATCCCGCCAGAGGACATGCAGGTCCTCCCCCTTCAGATCAATGCGGCCCTTGCTGAAACCCGTGATCCGGATCTGCTGCATGCCTTCCTGCTTGCTGTTCCAGTCCATGCGCCCGTAGGCGTAGATTTCCCGGCTGGCTTTATTTCCCCGGTCATAGGCAAGGTGCGAGGCTGCCGTCCAGGTGCCTCCCAGCCGGTGCTGACCG
>CAZDNQ010000059.1:4713-14307 GCA_964506605.1 uncultured Victivallis sp.
GACCGGCGATCTTGTTGCCCTTGAGATCCGTCCAAGCAATCCCGTCGGCGGCTTCGGCAACCGAACTGCTAAGGAGCATGGAATCGACGCCGTCGGGCGACCGGGAGGCGGGAATGAACAGCGCGGCATGCGGATTGCCATGGTCCGCCAGCCAGCCACCCGCCTTTTTCCCCGCGTCAGTTCTCCAGGGCGTCCCGGAGACGTTCGGATACACGGTGAACTCGTAGCTGAGCTTGATCTCGTCACGGACAAGTCCCCTCACCTTGTATTTCCCGGGGGCCGCCACGCCGCGCTTGATCTTGTATCCCGGCGCGCCCTTGACGACGAGCGGCTCGCCCTCGGTCTGCCCGTCCCAACGGACGGTGTGCTTTCCAGCTTCGAAGAATTCGCTGGAGAAAAGATTGCGCACCCGCCTTCCCTGTTCATCCTCTATGACAAGTGTTACATAACCCGGTTTTTCCAGTGTAAATGTAATAGGGATAGGAGCTGTCGGTTCGGCCCCCTCCGCACCCGCCTTATCTTCTATCACAGCATCCTTCTTCGCTATGGTAACTACATTCTCAGTTTTGCCATTTTCCTGGGAGTATACATTGAATGCCGTTATCGAAATCAGCAGCAAAAGACCAATTTTAAAACGTAGAAGCACTCTCATGCCTATAATCTCCTTGAATTTCAATCTGATCCAGCCTCCTTTCAAGAATAAAAAGATTCCAATGCTCGAATCCAGGCTCACTGTTTCTCTCACGGCATCCTGTGATGATTACAAAATTTCCAGATCCAATTCTAATAAATAGAGCATCACGGAGGGTTGATCCATGCTTTTGCGTTGAACAGGCGCATCAGCGACGCTCCAGTCCAAGATGCATTGTCAATATCATTGGCGGCCGCACAGCTTGTCGGCGAACCGACATAAAGCCTGAAATCTGAGTTCCTGCCAAAACGCATTATGCTGTAGTTGTGCGGCGCATACAGCCAACACTCGCCGAACTCATACCAGTTCGGGTCAGTGTTCGAATCCATTCTGGGAGATCCCGGTAGCCAGAGTACGCTGCCATCAATGCTGGCGACATTGCCTCCAAGACTATATCCAGCTCCTCCTGACTTCATCGTCGCACCTCCGGACCAGTGGCTGCTGCTGGGATAGGTCTGATTTGAAAGCCCATCAATCAGAGTCAGCCTGTCGTACCAAAGCGCCCAGGGGGCGCCATAGAGATCCGCAGCTTTCTGAAGGTGGAAAGATTTCACAGGCATAAAAACCTGACGGTCATAGGCAAAAGTGTTCAGACCGGGTGCATAAGAAGCCCTTTGAACGTTGCCAGCAGGATTTGTCGGACAATAGAAGATATCTTTTTTACCGTTTAAATAGTCATTCAGCAAGGCAAGGCCGGCATGGGCAATTCCTCCAGCTGATCCCGCAGCGGGAATTACCCCGTCTCTAATATTGACGTTGTTAATCAGTGGAACAAAATCCTCAAAGTCTGTCATGTAGACCAATGACCCAAGGGCCAATTGCTTTTCATTATTGGCACAGGATATCCGGTTTGCCATTTGTCTTGCCTGTTTCAAGGCCGGCAGCAGCATGGCTGCGAGAATCGCAATTATGGCTATAACTACAAGTAATTCGATCAGTGTGAATCTCCTTGAAGACTCATGCTGTGAATCATCAGCTATTGAAACTCCATATTGCAATTCCATATCGAAAACCTCCTGAAACTTCAACCTTATCCGAACTTCATTATCGCCCGGCGGCACATGCCGTTTATAAAGAAAATATATAATTTTATGCTTATGCTCTTTTCTTTACTTTACCATAGTATAAAGTATAAAAATCGTGAAGTCAATCCTTTGGCATGAGATATTCTTTATTATCCATTGCAAATGCCCAGGGTAAAGTAAAGGATAAACCACACGGCAGGAGGTTCTAAATGGCAACTGGAAAAAGGGATGCGATTCAGGAAAATAAATTTGAATACATTATCCGCGACATGAAGGATCAGATACTGGAAGGCAGTCTGTCGCCAGGGAGAAGAATACCTACCAGAGTTGATCTGGAAAAGAAATATCAGGCCAGCAGCCGTACAGTACAGAAATCGCTTGCCGTTCTTGTCGATGAGGGATTTATCTACGTACGGGGAAGGAAGGGAGGATCCTTCATCTCAGAACGCCCCCCTTGCCAATCGAGATTTGCGCTTCTATTTCCGCAAAAACGCGAATACTGGCTTGGACGGAACATGTTCTACCAGTCACTTTACAACCAGGCCAGGGCTATCAGCATCAAGAATGATATTTCCTTCGAACTCTTCCACGGCTATTCGAACTTGAAAAACTTTGACACTTTCCTGAAATTGACCGACGATTTGATTGCACGCAAGTATGCAGGTGTAATTTTTGCATCACCCCCATTTCAGCTTGAAGGTTCCCAGTTGCTCGAACATCCGGACATACTGCGGGCAGGCGTAATGAGCAAAGACCATTTCCCGAAAATTCCCAAGGTTTCACCGAGTGGAAAGTTTCTCGAAATGGCCATGGAACGACTTGCTCTTTTAGATTGCAAAAAGCCTTTCTTGTTGTCTGCTTCTGCTGGTGGAATTTCAGACAGCTTCCAGGGTTACTGCCAAAAATTCATGATGAATTATGATATTAGGCGCATCCAAGTATCCAGCAGGGATGATGCACAAATGGCTAATCACATAGTCCAGGCTGTGATGTCATTATCCCCAGCTATCCGACCCGATGGAATGATCATTGCAGACGATCTGCTGGAACCTCCTGCCGTAAACGGATTGATTGCCTGTGGTTTTTCAAAGGGAAAGCATTTCCCGATTGTTTCAATGTGCAACTATCCATTGCTGCAACCATGCAAAGTTAATGTCATCCATCTCGGTTATGACACAGATAGATGTCTGGAATTGCTGGTAAATCTGATCCAAGGACAACAGCGTGGAAATCCCGTTACTGGTTTTACCGTCATTCCAGCGCTGTTTGAAGATGAATATCGCACATCTCGGAAACAACCGCTCCAAAGCTGAGCATATTCCGGTATAGGGTAAGCTCCACACTATCAACTGAATAAAGGTGTGACCCAACTGCTTCTATTTCAACATTTCCTTCAGGATTGGGAGCATGGTTTCGTCCCAGGCAACGTAGCCGGGTTTCTCAAGATGGACCTTGTCATTTCTGTAAAGTTCCGGAATGATCTTGCCGTCGGCGCCTTGGAATTTGGCTGACATGTCCAGGAAACGCACCTGTCCGCCTTCAAGCTTGGCCAGCATGCCGTTGATGTTCTTTGCCCGTGCGGACTGTTCCTCGTTTCCGAGAGGAAGGATTCCCAGCAGGAGTATTTTTGATTTTGGACACTTCGCCTGGAACTGCTTCAGGATTTCCGCAACACCTTTCGAGATCTCCTCGTCATTGCCAGTCTTGGTGAAGATATTGTTTACGCCGATCATCAGGACGATCACCTTCGGCTGGATGCCGTCAAGAGCCTCATGATCAATACGCCACAGCGTCTGGCGTGTGGTATCGCCGCCGATCCCGATGTTGGCAGTTTTCAGAGGGGCGTAGTTCTTGTCGAAGATTTCCTTTCCTGCACCGGACCAGCCCTTTGTCAGCGAGTCGCCGAAGAACAGGATATCGACATTGCCTTTCTTTGTCTCCTTCACAAATCCATAGTGAGTGGGCAGCCAGTATTTCGGAGCGTCCTTCCAGAAGCCATAAGCAGGTTCCCATGGTTTTCCTGCTGGGGCGGGCCCGGAACACATCTTGGCGGTCTCCTCCGGCGTGGGTTCGGCAATCAGGGAAATTGCTGAGAGCAGCAAGAATGCAGTTACCAGCAAACAGCATGAAACAGTTTTCATCATATGAATTCAGTCCTTTCATTATAATTATGTTGGGTTTTCCGTGTCCGGCGTAGCCCTGGTCGCCGAAGGCACTGCCTACGGCAGGTAAACTTCTCAGCGAAGACGGAAACCCGACGATTAATAGACGGTTTGAAAACCGTCTTACTTTATAAATTCTCGTGCAGTTCGATATTGTCCAGATACACCTTTTCAATGAAACCGGTGATCCTTGACTTCAATATGATATGTATCGCCACAACCTTGTCCAGATCCTTGAACTGGGTCATGTCCAGAGAGACCTCGGTCCAGGCTTCCTCCTTGCCCTCCACTGATTTCCCCTGGTACCAGTTCCATTTGTCGCCGGTCTGCACTGCGAGATAAGCCTCCATCGGCGTGGAATTCTGGGTAAGATAGAATTTGGCGGTGAGCTTTTTATATCCCGACCAGTCCTCTGGCTTTGAGAAGAATGATCTTTCGGCGCGCCCAGCCCCTTCATACTTTGTCTCGCTGCTCTCTATCGATATTTCGAGGGAACCTTTCCCGGTGTTCGCCTTCCTGTCAGACTGCGCGACCGACTTTATGAAAGGATAATTCTTCTTCTCCGGTTCAAAAGTTATCGGGGTCCAACCTTCTGCGTCACCTTCCTTCTCCCAGTCGAAGATCCTCTTGACGGGTTCCCTTTTATCCTGGGCTGCTATAGCTGCAATGATGGAAATTGAAATGATCAGTGAAAACAGGGGCGTCAAGGATTTTATGCTCATGGTGGAATCCTCTCAATTTATAGTGCCGCCGTTGTTGTACCAGCATCCCGGATTGGCACCGAGTCCGAGTCCCTTTGAAATATTCGGCGTCCTTCTGAGTTCGACATGCCCGTCAAGATAGAGGATGTTCTGGGATTCGACATATCCCCTGCTGGACTTATGGTTGTTGGCGTAGCTTGCCGACAGATCGGTAGGATCTGTACATGTGTCCTTGACGATCTCCTTTTGGGCGGCTGAAACCGATCTGCCGAAGGTTCCTGATATCTCCTTCGTAAGCATCAGGAGCCTGTATGTCTGAGGATCCCAGTATCCGCCCCAGGTGGTGTAATCGGTCATTGTATAGAAATAGGAGTTTCTGCTGTTCCATGTCTTCATCCAGACGGCGGAGTTGCCATAGTTTCCGGTGAAGGGGCACTGTCCGATGTTCTTGTCGAGGCCGTAAGGGATCATCAGGGCCCACATCTTGTCGAGGAAGCTCTTGTATCCGAGGCCGTCCGGTCCGGGATTTTCAAATCTGGCGCTGTACCAGATGTCGGCGTTGTACGGGGGGAGGACGCTGTCGTAGTCGGCGGCATAGGTCGTGGTTGCCGCGGCGATATTCTTGAGGTTGTTCGAGCAGAGTATCAGCTTCGCGGTCTTTTTCGCGTTGGTCAGCGCTGGGAGCAGCAGGCAGCACAGTATTGCGATGATCGCAATAACGACGAGAAGCTCTATCAATGTGAAAAGATGCAGGATGCAAGATGCCCGATACTTGATATTGGAGGAAAACATATTACCACGGAATCCGGGATCCTGCATCCTGGATCTTGCATCTTTATTTGAAAGCTTCGAATTTCCTGAATTGAAAATATCCGACATGGTTTCCTGTCCCCCCTGGTTTGCAACTTCAATTTGGATTCGTATGTCCGAACACGTCGTTGATGTTTGATTTAAAGTCCAGCCACGAAAACGAATCGACATGCCCGTCTATAAAGCAGGCGTTTGAGCTTGTAAAAGGGTGCCTTGCCGGGGATATCGAGTTGTTCCAGCCCACGTAGTTTGTCCAATCACTGCATGGGCAGCTGAAGGAGCATGGGCGGATATTGTCGCCCTGGCTGAGGATCTTGGAATAATATCTGTCCCGAGATTCCCCGACCAGCAGCAGGGAACTTCTTTTCTTGCCGAACTTGATGGCCTTGTTCAGGTCGAATCCTATATGCGAGTGGTTTATACCATAGCTTCCTCCATTGGTCCAGAAGGAGGTATGGTTGCGTTCCACGGCTGGACATACCAGGATCCCTGTTCTTGCCCAACCCTTGTTTGTCGGATTGTCGTATCCGGTGTAGCCCGCCCAGGTGCCCTGCAAATAGCCATTGTCGACCAGGATCCTTGTCCAATATTCGTTGTCCCCCTGGTATTTTTCGGGAGGGGAATATCCTTCCCAGTCGCCTGCATAGGAATGGAAGGTCTGTCCGACCTGCCTCAAATTGCTTGCACACAGTGTCTTTATCGCCTGGTTCTTCGCCAGAGACAGCGAAGGCAGAAGGATGGCCGCCAGGATTGCGATGATCGCAATTACCACGAGCAATTCGATAAGAGTAAACGCTATCGAGATTGCTCTCGCCGTCGCCTTCATCCGCCGCTGCGGATTCATGGCTATGGCGGGCACAGCCACCAGGAGCTCAATCAGCGTAAACGCTGTTGAGCGCTTCCGGCTTCGCAAGGAAGCTACGCCGGACACAGTCGCCTTGCCAGCTATGGCGGGCACAGCCACCAGTAGCTCTATGAGAGTAAAGAGGTCTGTTTTTTTTAAGTCAATTCTTGCCATGCCGCATCTCAGTTGGGGTTTATGTGTCCGAAAAGGTCGCCGGTCTGCTGCCATATTTCCTTCCAGGAGTAGCTTTCAATATGTCCGTCCATATAGCATATGTTTGAACTTGTAAATGGATGCCTGACCGGAGTCGCTTCAGGCTCCCACCTTGACGGGGATCCCGCCCATTTGCCGTTGCAGGGGCAATAGATGTGTGCAGGGCGCAGGTTGTCCTGGCTGTTGTCGAGTGAATATGGATGGTCGCGGGTTTCGGCAAGCATCATGAGGGAGCCTCTTTTCTTGCTGAGCCTTGGAGATTTGGTCGAGGAATAACCTATATGGCTGGAGCCTATGCCATAGCTTCCTCCATTTCCCCAGAAGGTCGCGTGCCTCTCCGCGACCGGGCAGAACAATATCCCCGATTTCGCCCATCCGTTCTGAGGATTGTAATATGAAAATGTCACATCCATATATCCGCCGTTGTGCAATGCATGAGTCCACCACTGGTAGTTCACGCCTACCAGGCCGGGCAGGTAATCATCAAAGTCTGAGGCGTAGGAATGGAAGGTCTGTCCGATCTGCCTCAAATTGCTCGCGCACAGCGTCTTCATGGCCTGCTGCTTTGCCAGGTTCAGCGAAGGCAGAAGGATGGCCGCCAGGATTGCGATGATCGCAATGACGACAAGCAATTCAATCAAAGTAAACTTTGACTGGATTTGCCTACGTCCCCTGTCGGGTAACTTCGGCTCGCACGCCACCAGGAGCTCAATCAGCGTGAATAATTTTTTCATTTTATCCTCCTTTCCATGGCTTCAGAATCCAAGTCCGACCCTCTTCGCCGTATTTGGGCTCTTGACCAGATCGACATGCCCGTCGAGGAACAGCTGGTTCTGGGAATCCACCCTGGTATCGGTCTTCGGATGATTGTTCGCCCAGTAGCATCCGACGCTCCAGTAATCATCGGCCGTGTCGCACACTATCATGTTCTTGTCGGAATTCCTGCCGGAAAGCCTCTTAAGCGTATATGAGCTCTGGGTATAGTAAGGACCTCCCGCGAGATGGTAGAAGAAGGAGCTTCTGCTGGACCATGTCTGGAGCCATACCGCCTTTGCGGCGGTGCCGTCGTATTTCAGGGGGCACTGAGCTATATATGCATTGAGGTTGTATGGCGTCATGAGCCTCCACATGGGGTCCAGGTAGCTTTCCTTGGAGGATTTTCCGTACATGGCGCAATTGAATATGTCGGCCTGGTATGGAGGAAGCACATCGTCGTAGTCGCCTCCGTAGTTCACCACGATCAGCCCGATGTTCTTCAGGTTGCTTGAACACATGATTATCTTGGCGTTGGTCTTCGCCTGCTTCAAAGCCGGAAGAAGCATCGCCGCGAGAATTGCGATGATCGCAATAACCACGAGCAGCTCAATCAGCGTGAATAAATTTTTCATTTTCTATCCTGCAACACCATATGAATTAAAAGTCAGGTGCATATATCTTCGGCTGGTAGACCGATACCTTGTGGCTGCCGGCCTCATTCAGCTCATTGACAATCAGATCCACCGCCATCTGGGCGATCTTCGAAGTGTCGAAGGATATCGTCCACAGGTAGTCCAGATGGTAGGTTCCGTCGCATCCGACCACAAGGACGTCTTCAGGGACCCGGATGCCGTTCCTCTGGAGTTCCGCCACCAGCTTGAGGGCCTCGAGATCGTTGGAGCATAACACCGCCTGGATCCTGCCGCTCCTGCAGAGGCCGGCGAGAGGCTTCGGTTCTATGAAATACTTCTCCGTCCCGGCGCCGATGAATTTCAGTCCGGATTTCCCCAGGATCTCCTCGGCATGGACGAACTTCAGCTCGTTGTTCACCTTGAAGCTGTGCGGGCTGTAAAGCGCTATCTTCTTCAGGCCGCGTGAAAGGATTTTCCCTGTGACTTCCTCATATGCCGTCTTGAAATCGAACATCAGGTTTGACGCCAGCCCCGAAGCGGCCTTGTTGCCGTTTATGGTCAGGACAGGCCCCTTCTGCACGAGCTTGTATATGTCGTCCTTGTTGACGGAGCACAGGATCGTGGCGCAGGCGTATATGGAGCTGTTGGCGTTGTTGACCGCGTCGATATATCTGCATGGGACGACCAGGAATCCCTTGTCGTTGAACTGGCAGTATATGTCCTGGAAGAGGCTTCCGAAAAAGGGGGTGTCGATCTCCGGGAGGCTGACAGATATTATTTTCAGGGACTTCGCGCGGAGGGCCTGGGCGATCGGATTGGGCCTGTAGTTCAGCTTTCCTGCGATCTTGAGCACGTGGTCCTTGATATAGGGTCTGACGGAATCATCGCCGTTGAATACCTTGCTTGCGGTCTTCACGGCCACATTCGCCTCCCTGGCGATGTCCGACAAAGTCACATTTGCCTTCATTATCATATGTTATACCCCGTTAATATGCCTGCGATGCTAATAGTGCTATCGATAGCATTATATCACAATGGAAATTTATTGTCAAGAGGTTTTGAAAAATCACTGCAGGTACTTGGAAGGAATCATCTGGCCCGAATTCTTGAAAACGCCATAATCGTAATGATTCATGGAATCAAATTGATCTGTGACATAATAACGCTTGGCGTTTGTATTGAATCCCGATGGAGCTCCGCTGGCCTTGACGGTTCCAACATGGCCGTCAGCCAATAATGCATTTGACAAATTCCTATGTGTTAACAGGAAGGTAAGCTCATTCGCGACGAACAGACGCCACCTGGTCGTGGACCAGGCGCTTTGATGCTCTGCTCCTGTATGCCACATTTCCGTTATGACTGCAAACTGTTCAGGTCTGGTAACCCTTGAAACTTTGACGTTCGGCACCACCGGGTTGAAGTTAAGTGTGTCGGCAGCACAGATTAGACGCTTCCAAAAAGGACCGGTCGCAGTGGTTTCAGTGGTGCAGTAGACTCCGTTCATCCCATATGTCAATGTAATAGGACGGGCTCCGTTTGCCATTTCAACACTTGGACAATGGATAAGATCAAGAGGTTTTACCAGTGTCAAGCCGGCTCCAGGATCAGAATTGTCCTCTGGAATATCAGCTGTCCCATGCAATTTTCCATCGAGATAAGTGTTGAATGCCTCGGGCCAGCGGAAATTTGGGTAGTAGTCAAAATCACTGGTATAAAACGATGTGGTCACTCCCAGTTGCTTCAAGTTATTGACACAGGCG
>CAZDNQ010000060.1:0-14245 GCA_964506605.1 uncultured Victivallis sp.
AAAGATGGAACTGAAGATCCGAAGATCTGGGCGCCGGACATGATCGGATTCATCCAGAAGTACAAATTGAACTGGACCGGATTCAGCTTCCATCCGGGCTGCGGTCCGAGGGCGATCCTCAACTGGCAGTATACTCCTTCCCCCTACTGGGGCGCATATGTCAAGGAAGCTTTGTCCGGCAAACAGTTTGAAATGAAGAAGATGAGGTGATGAAATGAGAAGGGGGAATAGAAACGATTCCGGGTACAGGATGCCAGATGCCGGATGCCGGATACCAGATGATGGATATACATACAATAGCTCTAAGACTCCGCATCCTGGATCATGCATCCTGGATCGCTTTACTCTTATCGAGCTTTTGGTGGCTGTGCCCGCCATAGCTGCCCCGCGGCTGCGGGGAGCGACGGCGAGAGCAGTTCGATTCACCCTTATCGAACTGCTCGTGGTTATTGCGATCATCGCAATACTGTTCGCGCTGCTGATCCCTGCCATAAGCAGGGCGAAAATGGTGGCGAAGCAGGTGATATGCTTCGGCAATCTCCGCCAGCAGATGGTCTGCTTCACCAGCTATACAGGCGACCATGACGGCGGACTGCCCCCGCTCCGCTACAAGGACATGAACAGCGGAGCCTACTGGTTTCAGACGCTGTATCCATGGGGATATTCCAAGACATATTCGACCGCAAACCTCTACCAGTCCATCTTCCGCTGTGAATCATATCCGGCCCCGGTGAACTGGGGTCCGGGCTACGGTATGAACTACAGGCTTGTCTGCGTCTTTGCACCGACAGTCACATATCCCCAGCATGGAGGAGTGAGCCTCAAGGCGGACAGGATAAGCGATCCTGCGTACTGGCCGCTTGTAGCCGACACCTCCAACTGGTTCAGCACCTCAAGCTCGAAGACCGGCATGGATTTCCCGCATATGGTCCGACATGAAGGCAACGAGGCCTGGACCACACGCCATTACGGCAGCGGTTCAATCCTCTACTGCGACGGACATGTGGAAAGTGTCACTTATGTCGGCTACACGCCGACAAACTGATAGTTGAGTCGACCGCAATTGTTCCTGTCTGGACTTTCAAGATAAACTGGGCTATCATAATAAGCCAGTCAGCCAACCAGAAAGGAAAGACCAGCTATGAGCAACGACAGGACTATACTCCGCGAACTCGCAAGGAAATACTCTGAAATCGCCGCCCTCCCCGCGCAGGAAGAGAAAAGAAAGCTCTGGTCGTCCCTCCACAGCTTCAAGAGCAAGAAACCGGCCGTCTATTTCTCATTCGGCATGTGGAACGTCTGGTGCAGGGACTATTTCGGCGACTCACGGATGAAGTGCGAGGATCCCTTCTACCGCGAATGGGAGCGGAACCTCAGGATGGCGATCTTCCACCATGAATGCGGCGATGACGTGATTCACGAGCCCTGGCTGCAGATGAGGGCCGACGTGGCAGGAGCCTGGGACAGCATCTGGGGAGTCAAGACCGGACATGTCGACTCCAAGGAAGCGGGCGGCGCATGGAAATATGATCCTCCGATCAAGACCTGGGACGACGTTAAGAAACTCGTCAAGCCAAGACATGTCATCGACGAGGCGAGGACGAAGGAGAAGCTTGAGAGGCTCCAGGTCGCAATCGGCGACATCATCACGATCGATCTCAGCAGATCTCCGGCGTGCATGGGGTTCAAGGGCGACATATCGACAGATCTGGCCGGACTTCTCGATCTCGAGCAGATGATGCTCTACATGTATGAATCTCCGGATGAGCTCCACAAACTGCTCGCATTCATGAGGGACTCGATACTGGAGAACCAAGCCGCCGCCGAGAAGGCCGGCGATTTCTCGCTCACAAACCACACAAGCCAGGAACCGACATACTGCGACGGGCTGAAACGGCCAGTCCCAAATTCCCTCGGCGCAAAGAGGAAGGATCTCTGGTATTTCACCGCGGCGCAGGAGTTCACGCTCGTGTCGCCTGCGATGCACGAGGAGTTCCTCCTCCAGTACCAGCTGCCAATCCTGAAGAACTACGCCCTCGTGTCATATGGATGCTGCGAGAACCTCACCGAGAAGATCAACATGCTCCGCAAGATCCCGAATCTGCGGATCATCGCCGTCTCTCCTACTGCGAATGTCGCAAGATGCGCGGAACAGATCGGCGACGACTACGTCATGTCCTGGAGACCGAATCCGACCGACATGGTCTGCGGTGCATGGGACGAGGCGAAGATCCGACGGATACTGAAGGACGGCGTTGAAAAGCTCAAGGGTCATCACTTCAGCGTCCATCTCAAGGACGTCGAGACCGTCGAAGGCGATCCCGGACGCCTCAAGAAATGGACGCGCATCGTAAGACAGGTCTTTGAAGAGACACTCTGAACCGAATGGAGCTAAGTTAAGCTGTTGGTCCAAAGGAATACGCACGCTAAAGCTGTGAACTCCAACGGGTGAAGCGTCCTTATGTAGGAGTTCACAACTTTAGTTGTGTCTTATCTTGGCGTCACTAACTGATGCGTTCATCAAAATTATTACTTCTTCTCCGGGGCGACAATGTCCTTCTCGCCGATGATCCCGCCCTGTTTCCTGAGCTGAGCCTGGAGCTTTTTGATCTCAAGCTCTCTCGGGGTGATATCCTGTTTGATCGACATTGCACAGGCTGTTCCTGCGGCCTCTCCCATGCCGATACACGGTACCATCACTCTTATCGAACCGAGAGCGATATGCGTGCAGCTCACGCAGCGGCCGGCAGTCATCAGATTCTCAATTCCGAGTGGAAGAAGAACCCTGTACGGAATGTGGTATTTGAAGCCGGACGGCGGACGCCACACGGTATGATCCATTCCGGCGCCGTCGATGCAGTGGATATCCACAAAGAAGGATCCGTAGCAGATGTTGTCGTCGAATTCGCGCTGACCCTTCACATCATCCTCATTTAGGACATAATCCCCAATTATGCGCCTGGACTCACGGATGCCCACGGTGCTCGGGGTGGAGACAATGTAGCAGTTCTCCATGCCCTTCACGTATTTCCTGAACACCGGTATGCATTCATATGCCTGCTTGCGCCCTTCAACAGTGGCGGCGGTGAGATCTTCGGCCTTGGTGGAGTCGATATAGATTATGTGCGTGAAGTTCACTCCGACCTGGTCCGGACGGGTGGGCGTCCACCAGAACCCCATGACTGTCTTCTGGAACGGGCGCATGTCTCCGTTCTTCTGCGCCTCCTCCCAGACGCTTGTCATCGCGTAGTCCTTCCTCCATTTTTCAACTGTCGGCCAGTCGACACCGCCGATCGTGAACATAAGGGTCACCGGCTGGCATTTCTGGTCCTTCTTCCTGCCGACCTCGAATTTGCAGCCCGCCTTGAACGCGACGTCGCCGTCACCAGTACAGTCGATGATCCTTTTTGCCTTTATCACCTGCCTGCCGCCCTTGTTCTGTATGACTGCGCCTGTTGCTACGCCGTCCTCCACGATCGTGTCGCAGAAGAAGGTATGGTAGAGGAACTGGACGCCGGCCTTCTCGAACATCTGCTCAAGGATCAGCTTGAGCCCTTCGACCTCGAACCAGACGCCATGCGAGTTCATATGCCCGAACTTCTGCTTCACCAGCTCAGTGGCGACTTCGTATGCGACTCCTCCGACTATCCGCCTGCCCGTCCCCTGCTCGTCATATTTCGAGATATGTCCATGTCCGCCTGCACCGGCGACACCGCCCATGCAGTTGAACTGTTCGATCACGAGGGTCTTCGCTCCGTTTCTCGCGGCTCCTAGCGCTGCACCTATCCCCGCAGGCCCTCCACCGACCACGAGTACATCAACGTCATATGTCACTGGTAGCTGCTGCTCCATGTACTTCACCTTTTTCATCCTGCCATTCTCCTTATTTGATAGTTGCCCTGCTTATAATCAACTTTGAAACTGACTCCTTGAGAACCTTCTCCACCTTGTCCTCGTCCATCATCCTGTCCTTGCTGAATATGGCGATCGCCGCGTTTCCAGATCCGTCCGGCGATTCAAACCCCATGGCGGCGTTGAACCTGTTCATATGGAAATCCTTGAGATAAAGGAACCCCCTCCCCTTGATCTGGGAATCCACGAGATTGTAGAGTTTTTCCGCTTCCGTCTTTCCCATCTCCTTGTCTCCGGCCAGGCTTTTCCGCAGCGCCTTTCCATCATCCATGTATGAGAGAACCAGTCCAAGGGATGACTTGAAGACCGGGAAATCCGATTCATCTACGATATGGAATGTCTTCCTGTCGTCAGGAGAGATCCATGAGAGATAGACTATGCGTTTCCTCACAAGCACCGCCACGGCTGCGCCGACACCATGCTTCGCGCTGATGGCGGAGCATATCTCGGCGGACGATTCGACCAGGGGGAATGCTTTCATCGCGGTGCCTGCAAACAGAAGGACTCCATAGTCCGGCGCGAAGCTGTGGAAGTCGGGCTTGCGCACATATCCGGCGTCATACAGTGACTTGAGATGCCTGGAGGCGGAGCTCTGGTGGATCCCGAGTATACCGGCGAGTTCCGTCGCCGTCACGCTCTTCCTTTCGGCGACTATCCTGAGTATCTCGAGGCTCCTGTCGACCGACTGTATCCCATCTATTGCCATGGAATGCTTCCTTTTTAACTATGCATAATATGCATTGTTAATCTGGACTGTCAAGCATCTGTGCAAAAAAAAGATGCCGGAAATTTCTTTCCGGCATCCTAAGTAGGTACGGGCTTTAGCCTGTACCATTATTGAATTCATGGGACATCCTTCCGCCTTCGCACAAGACTATGGCGGACAAGAAAGCCCGTCCCTACTCTTCACACGGGATTCTCCACGAAGCTCCCGCCACGGCAGTTCTTAAGATAATTAAGGGCGTGCACCTGTCCTGTCATCTCGAGTTCCTTCTTGTAGACCGGATCATGCCAGCCTTCGATGTCGATCGAACCCTTGAATCCACCCTTCCTCAGATCGGATATGATGTCCGTCCAGTTGCTGTCGCCAAATCCAGGAGTGCGGTGGAACGCATACTGTTTCGCGCCGTATACGCCGAACTCACGAACGACGTCCCAGTGGACAGTTGCATCCTTGCCATGCACATGGAATATCTTGCTGACATATTTCCTGAGCTGCGGCATCGGATCGATGAGCTTGACCATCTGGTGGCATGGCTCCCATTCAAGTCCGATGTTCTTGGAAGGAACCGCGTCGAACATCATGTCCCAGACAACCGGGATCTGGGCTATGTTCCAGTCTCCGCTCTGCCAGGAGCCGCCCATGTCGCAGTTCTCGAAAGCAATCCTCACACCCTT
This sequence comes from uncultured Victivallis sp., assembly GCA_964506605.1. GTDB lineage: Bacteria > Verrucomicrobiota > Lentisphaeria > Victivallales > GWF2-50-93 > GWF2-50-93. The sequence goes on from CAZDNQ010000060.1 coordinate 5,311, forward strand.
GTCCTCAGCGCGTTTCGCGAGAGGTCCGAACACTTTCTTGTAGCGCGGAATGGAATCAGGTATGGACTTGCCTCTGACGCGTCCGGCGAAACCTGCGACAATGTCCGTCCCGAAGAGATGCACGTTGTCGATGATTTTCTCCCAGCCCTTCACGGTCTTCTTGTCCACTTCGCCGGTCTCAAGGGGATTGCCGAAGATTCCCACGGAGCTGATCACTACGCCTGTGCCTTCGAGCGTGGCGGTCACATCCTTCGCGAGCTTCTTGATGTCGACATCTCCAGTGGTCTGCCAGAACGTAAGTGAGAAACTCTCGAACCCATGGGGGAGTATCTGCCTTATGTATCCGCAGGGATCCTTCTGTCCGGCGCTCACCAACGTTCCAATCCTGATGTCTTCCTTCTTCAGATCATGTTTCATGAAACCTTCCTTTCTTGATTTGACAGGCCTTTCACAGCCATATAATTCAATTTAGACAGGATTACTGGATTTTCAGGATTTATTTTCAAAATCATGTCAATCCTGTTATCCTGTCAATATTCTTATACCTTGATTGCAACCTTCTTACCCGTCTCCGCGCTCTTCACTGCCGCGTGGACCATCGCCAGGCTCTTTATGTTGTCGGTGCATATGGTCTGGGGAGTCCCGCCGTTCTTCACGCAGTCGATGAACTCGCGTATGACTCCCGCATGGACGGTATGTGCGAGCTTCTTCTGAACAGGGAGCGCGAAATCCTTCTGCTTCCTGAAGAAGCCCTCATTGTTCTCGGCCGCCTGCGCCTTTATGGTCTCACGTCCGTCCCAGAGACATGTGCCCTTGGAGCCAACCGCGCGCCAGTCGCATTCCCAGGAGGTGTTCATGCCTTCGGCGCACCAGCTGCCGCGGTATGTGAGGACGACGCCGTCCGTCATCTCGAATATCGCAATCGCGGAGGCCCCGTGCGCGTACCATGACCCCTTCGGATTGAATTCCTGGCAGTATACGCTTACAGGATCCTTGCCGGAAATGAAACGCGCCTGGTCGAATGAATGTATCGCCATGTCCACCAGCAGCACGTGCTGCATCACGTCGCGGAACCCGCCGAAGTGGGCGCCTATGTAGAAATCCGCGTTCAGCGTGGTGATCTCGCCCATCTCACCGGACCTGATGAAGTCGCGGTACGTGATTATCTGGTCCATGTATCTGCGGTTCTGGATCACGGCATAGATCTTCTTCGCGTCCTGAGCGGCCTTGACCATCTTCTGCGCGGCCTTCATGCTTTCCGCCATCGGCTTCTCGCCGAGGACGTGGCAGCCGTATTTGAGCGCAGTTATCGTGACGTCCGGATGCGCCACCGGGATCGTGCAGTCGAACACGGCGTCCGGCTTCGTCTTCTTGAGCACCGCCTTCAGATCAGTTCCTGTGACAGCCTTGTCCAGCTTGCACTCAGACTTGATCTTCTCGGCGTTCTCCAGCTTGATGTCCACGAGCCCGACGATCTCGACATCGTTGAATCCGGCTATCGGATTCAACCACGCCTTGCATATTCCTCCGCACCCGCAGAGCACCGCCCTTATCTTGCCGCCCATTGCATTGCCTCCAGTTATTAAATAATACGATTTTAAACTATTAATTTATCCGTTATTATATTGTCCTGCATGTTTGAACGACGGCAACAATAGGCTATATTGAGTACATTTCAAGCAAACATGGCAATATTTTGTTATTATTATATAATACGATTATTGATATTCATATCAAAAACGGATGATTGGATTTTTGGATGCAGGGATGACTGGGTTGGAATTTAAGAAACCTTCAGGGAGCAGTAATGGACATCTTCAAGGACATATACACTCTGGACGCACTGCTCGGATACAATCCGCGGCCGGTCATCCACCGCCACGAGAACCACCATGAGTTCTTCTTCTGCGCGGAAGGGCGCGGCTCGCAGCATCTGGAGAACAGGTCCGTGAAAATGGGTCCCGGCGACTTCTTCCTGTTCCCTGCCGGACAGCTCCACATCGGCAACGGATCGGAAAAGGAGAAATGCCGCGGATATGTCCTGAATATCAGGGATTCGACGCTTCTCAGGCTTGCCGAAGGAAATCTCGAGTTCGGCATCGTGATGTCGGCACTCAAGGAAAATGCGCTCAGGGGCATGATCAGGATAAGCCTGACGCCTGAAGGCGTCTCAAGGACCAAGCGCATCTTCGAGGAGCTGCTTGAGGAGAACAAGATACGGCGCATCGGATACCAGCTCGCGCTGAGGGCATGCATCGAGGAGCTCGCGGTCACCCTGCTCAGGAATTCGAAGATCAGGATTGAGACGAGGCAGAAGCTCAAGGCTTCGCCCGGGGACAAGATCGGGGAGTTCTGCCGGTTCCTGGAATCCAACTTCATGTACGACCTCAACGTCGACCAGGCGGCGAAGATGACCAATTTCAGCAGGAGCCATTTCCACACCGTCTTCGCAAGGGAGAAAGGCACGACGCTGGTCAAGTATCTGAACGAGGTGAGGATAAGGAAGGCGATTGAGATGCTGGAGAATTCGGACATGGAGTTCGACCGCATCGGCAGCGCCTGCGGATTCAAATCCCTCAGCCATTTCTATCTGGTGTTCCGCAAGGAGACCGGCAGAAAACCCGGCGACTTCAGGAAATAGATCCCCGGATTAATATGCAAATCCATGGGACATGCTGAAGCACGTCCCTACTTAGACGGGAAATGCGTGTAGTTCTCGAGGTTGAAGACGCTGCCTCTGATCGCCCATGGGACACCGAGCTCGCTGAACAGCTTCTCCTTGTTGTAGGATTCCATCACAGCGGCGTCCATCCCCTTCACGGCATGCTGCTTGGACTCCAGCTGCGTGTAGGCGTCCTTGACCGTCTGGACAAAGACAAGCTTGTCGTCGATCTGGTTTATCTTCGACGCCTCATGGGCGCCGTTAGCCGCAAGCGTCTGCGTGCCGGCGATGTCGAGATCGCAGATGAAAGCGTTCCTGTCGGACACCCTCTTAAGTATTCCTTCCATGACACATGCGCGCAGGTCGTCGCCGTTGCTGTTTACCATCTCCTCGGTGGCGCCGCCGGAGACGCTTATTGACGACTTGCTCTGGTTCCATCTGACCTCACCTTTCTCGCAGGAGATCGTCAGGTCCGGCCCGAACTGCTTCTCGCAGGCGTGTGTCAGCGTGAAAATGAGTGTGACTCCGTCCTTCGTCATTATCCTCATGCAGGCGGTATCGGCGCTTTCGATGATGTTCGCCCGGTAGAGTTCGGCCTCGATGGTCTTCAGTTCCGCGGACTTCGCAAGTTCCCTCCCGGCCAGGAAGCATATGAGGTTGAGGTAATGCGCACATGCATTGTTGAACGGCGAATCAAGCACCCATGAATCCTTCACCTTGAGCCTGCCCGCCCAGTTGTTCCTGCTGTAGTAGGACTCGGCGCGCGGCCAGAGGGCACAGCATTTGACCGTCTTGATTCTTCCAAGCTTCCCTGAGCACAGGGCTGTCTTTATCTTCATGACTTCTGGAGTATACATCGTCTGGTAGCCGACAGCGGCGAATTTTCCCGAAGCCGACTGCACCTTCTTCATCTCGAGGACGTCCTGTATCGTGGCGGCGAGCGGCTTCTCGACGAAGACGTTCACGCCGGATTCGAGGGCGGCGACGGTCATGGGCTTGTGGAGATGGATTCCGGTGGGGATGAAACAGATGTCCAGCCTACCCTTGAAATCACCCAGCATCTGGCTGTAGTCGGTGTAGATCCTGCAGCCGAGGGAGCGGAGCTTTTCACACTTCTCCTTCTCCTCGTCCTGGTTGATTATAGTTGCGGCGGCTATTTCAAGCTGCCCCTTCGCCTGGTATTTCACCAGATCCCTGTAGTGCACGTTTCCGAAGCCGGAAACACCGATGACAGCCGTCCTTACCATGATATTATGTTTTCCCTCAGGCGATTTTATTTTCAACCGGCCTGATCTCCGCCGGTTTCTCTTCAGCGACCTTCTTCTCCTCGAATCCCAGCAGCTTCCTCACTTCCACGCCGTCAAGAGTCTCGACTTCGAGAAGCTTGTTCGCGAGGAGATCGAGCTTCAGGCGGTTCTCTGTCAGGATCGTGTCGGCGCGCCTCTTGGCCTCGTCGATGAGGACCTTGATCTCAAGGTCTATCTCCCTGGCTGTCTCCTCGCTGAAACCTTCGGACTTGACGATGTCCCTGCCTAGATATATGTGGCCTTCGCGGCTGCCGTACTGCATGGTGCCCATCTTTGCGCTCATGCCGAACGTGCATACCATGAGCTTGGAGATCTTGGTGGCCTGCTCGATGTCGGAGGAGGCGCCGCTTGTTATTTCATTGAACACGATCTGCTCTGCGGATCTTCCGCCCATGAGGATGGCCAGTTCGTCCACGAGCTCGGACCTGCTCTGGGTGTACCGGTCCTCCTCGGGAAGATGCATTGTCGCGCCGAGATAAGCCATGCCTCTCGGAATGATGGTAACCTTGTGGATCGGCTCGGAGTTCTTGCAGAACAGGGACACGACGGTATGTCCGGCCTCATGGAACGCCGTTATCTTCCTCTCCCTGTCGCTGATCTTCCTGCTCTTGCGCTCCCTGCCCCAGCGGACCTTGTCGCGGGCCTCCTCGAGCTCGGCCATTCCTGCGGCCTTCTTGTCGAGCCTGGCTGCGAGCAGCGCCGCCTCATTGACGAGGTTTGCGAGATCCGCACCGCTGAATCCCGGGGTGCCGCGCGCAATCACGTCGAGGTTGACTTCCGGCTCGACCTTTATATTCTTTGCATGGACGTCGAGTATCTGCCTTCTTCCCTTGATGTCCGGGAGATCCAGCACGATCTGCCTGTCGAAGCGTCCAGGCCTCAGGAGCGCCGGATCGAGGACGTCGGGCCTGTTGGTCGCCGCAACTATTATCACGCCCTCCTGCGTCTCGAGCCCGTCCATCTCCACGAGGAGGGCGTTGAGGGTCTGCTCCCTTTCGTCGTGTCCGCCGCCGATTCCGCTGAAGCGCGAACGGCCGACCGCGTCGATCTCATCTATGAAGACGATGCACGGCGAATGCTTCCTGGCCTGTTCGAACATGTCGCGTACGCGGCTTGCGCCGACGCCGACGAACATCTCGACGAAGTCGGAGCCGCTTATTGAGAAGAACGGAACCTGCGCCTCGCCGGCGATCGCCTTCGCGAGAAGCGTCTTTCCGGTCCCCGGAGGCCCCATGAGAAGCGCGCCCTTGGGAATCTTTCCGCCGATCATCTTGAATTTCAGGGGATCCTTGAGGTAGTCGATAATCTCCTTCGTCTCCTCCTTGGCCTCCTCGCATCCGGCGACGTCGTTGAAGGTGATCTTCTTGTCGCTCGGAAGTATCATCCTCGCCCTGCTCTTCCCGAACTGCATCGCGCCCCTGCCCGCCATCTTGATCTGCCTGGAGAACAGGAAGTAGAACACGCCGATTATCAGCACGACCGGAAGAAGCATCAGCACGAGGTTCTTGAACCACGGATCCTTGTTCTCGATCTTCCTCACTATGGAGGCGTGGCTGCGGAGCATCTCGTCGATCTTCTCGGTATAGATGATCTTCGTCCTGTAGAAGAGATCCTCCTCCTTGTCCTTGGCGGCGGCGGCTTCGCCCGGAGGGGCGGTCCTGTATTTGCCGTCGACATAGAACACCTTGTCGGTCTCAGGCGAGAGGTTCGCGGTCAGGATGTTGCCCGCCGCAAGCTCCTTCTCGAAGCGGGTCTGCTCCCATTCGGCGTATTCCTTCCGGCTGTGGTTGTAGACGAAGAGGATCCCGAGGGAGAGGAAGATGAGGAGCCAGACGAAGATCGCCATCTGGGGCGTCTTCCTGGCCGGTGCGGACTGCTGCGGAGGCGGAGGGGATTTCTTCTCCTCCTTCTTCTTGTAGTCGTCCTTGCTGAAGTCCTTGTTGCTGCCATTCATAAAACATCCTGGGTGCGTTGTGAGGGGGAATATGCCGGTATGCCTGCCAGTCCTTCGGAAAGTATTGGATCAGACGTCACTCCGGACCTGCTCAATCTGCTTCTGGAAACCGGCGGCCGGCTGTTCCGACTTGAAGAACATCAGCTTCACGAGATATCCGAGAAGGGCCAGTATGACAATGACGAGAAGCACTACTATGATTATCATCAGCTTCTGGCTTTTTCCGCCCTTCTTGCTGGCCGCGAATGGTGAGAAGTTGTTCATCTCCTTGATGGTGGAGATGCCGACCTGCGCGCCCTGGAGGTTGATTCCGGTCTGGGTCTTCAGCGCGGTGGTGACGGTCTTGTCCTCGCAGTCATATAGTATTTCAACTCCGCCCACCTGGAGGATGTCGCTGCTCTGGAGGTCCTGCTCGCCTGTTATCGGGATGTTGTTGACGCGTGTGCCGTTGGTGCTCTGGCAGTCCTTGAGAGTGTACGTGGTGCCCTTCTTGATGAATTCGCAGTGGTAGGTGCTGACCGTGGGATCCTTGATGCATATCTCCCTCTGGTCGACGCGGCCCACGGAATATTTGTCGTTCAGCAGCTCGAAGCTTTTGCCCCTGAACTGCTCAGACAGTATGATTAGTTTTGGTACTCCAGCCATTATTAATGAGACCTGCTTATAGTTATTGCATAATAAATAAAGCGAAAATATAACCGTGGAGAACATGATTGTCAAAAAAAAAATCAAAAAAACTGACAATAGGCTATTTTTATTCAAATCATTGCCCAAAGCAGCTGGAAACTACAGTGACCCGCTATATATTACGAACTTTTGGATTTTAACCCGGCTACATGCCTGTGCATCAAGTCTGTATCCCAGCGTTATCTTCCATGCCGTATCAACCATAAGAATAGCATAGGAATCTTAAATTACATGAGCCCTAAACAGGAAAGCCTCAAGGATCTGATAAAGTCCGAAGCAAGCGGATCTGAACCCTGCGTCAAAAACGTCAAGTTCACCGTTCCGGCGGAAGTCGTGGACAGGGAAATCAACTCCATGGTGAAGGAATTCGCGAAATTCGCGCAGGTCCCCGGATTCAGGCCCGGCAAGACGCCGACTGCAATCATCAGGAACCGCTTCATGCCTAGGATCGAGTCCGAGACCATGAAGAACTTCTATACGGCCGCGTTCGAAAAGGTCGGCGAAGGCAAGGACAAGCTCGATGTCGTAAGCTATTCCTTCCCCCAGACGGAACCCCAGAAGCTCGAAGCCGGCAAGGAATACTCCTTCTCAATAGTGTTCAATGTGGTTCCCGAGATCAAGCTCCCGAACTACAAGGGCATCAAGCTCAACACCGTCGAAACCATGATCCCCGACTCCAGGCTCGACGAGGAAATAAAGAAGCTCCGCGAGCTCTACGGCGACTTCAGCAAGATCGACGGCCCCGCCGCCAAAGGCGACATGGTCAAGATCTCATACAAGGCCGACTACCAGGCCCCAGCCGAGACGGCAGGCAAGCTGAAGCAGCTCCTCGAGACACCTGAGACCTGGGCATGGATGTCCGACCCGGAGATCATCCCCGGAATCAACAAGGTCCTCGAAGGCGTCTCCACAGGGAAGGAATGCCCGCTCGAAGCCGACTTTCCGGCCGACTTCAGGGAGAAGGAGATCGCCGGCAAGAAGATCAGATATTCCATCAAGGTCCTTGAAATCCAGAGGAGGATGCCCGTGTCGTCCGACGAGGATCTCATGAAGAAGCTCAACGCCAAGGACATGGACGAGCTCCGTACAAGGCTCAAGACAAGCCTCGAATTCCAGGAGAAGCAGAAGGCCGACGGCGAAAACAGGAAGCTTGCCCTCGACAAGATCATAGCTGAAGTCGGCGACTTCGCCCTTCCGCCTGCGGTCCTCGCGGAGGCCGAGCAGAAGGAGTTCAGGATGATCGCCACCAGGGAGGTCAAGAAGGAGTCCGACGTCGAGAAGTTCAAGACCGACAAGGAGAAGTTCCTCGCCGAGGCGAAGAAGTCCGCGGTCGAACGCATGCGCAGGTATTTCATCCTCCGCAAGATCGCGCAGGCCGAGAACATCACCGTCGAGAAGGACGAGTTCGACAGCCATATCCACGGCATCAGCAGCTACTACGGCGTGAAGGAGAAGGATTTCCGCAGCCAGATCGAATCCAGCGGCGGAATGGAGGACCTGCACATGGACATGCTCATGGGCAAGGTCGCCGAATTCATCGTGAAGAACGCAGACACCTCGAAATAAACCAAACTACCCGGGAGATTCAGAAAATGTCAGTGCTTGTACCAATGGTTGTGGAGCAGACCGGCCAGGGCGAACGGGGATATGACATATATTCCCGCCTCCTGAAGGACAGGATCATCCTCCTGGGAACACCCGTCGACGACAATGTCGCGAACGTGATAGTCGCCCAGCTCCTCTTCCTCCAGTCCGAGGATCCCAAGAAGGATATCGACCTCTATATAAATTCCCCCGGCGGCTCAGTCACGGCCGGCCTCGCCATATACGACACGATGAAGATCCTCACCTGCGGGATCAAGACCTACTGCCTCGGGCAGGCCTCCAGCATGGGCGCCGTACTGCTCTGCGCAGGCTCCAAGGGCAAGAGGTATTCCCTGCCGAACGCGAGGATCATGATACACCAGCCCTGGGGCGGGGCCGAAGGCACCGCCGCCGACATCGACATCCAGGCGAAGGAGATCCTCAGGCTCAGGGCCAACCTCCACAGGATACTTGCCAGCCATACGGGGCAGACCCTCGGCAAGATCGCAGCCGACACCGAACGCGACTATTTCATGTCCGCCGAAGAGGCTAAGGAATACGGAATCGTAGACCACGTCTTCGTGAAGAAGTAAACCTCCAGGGAGCCTGATGAACGACAGAAGAAACAACCAGAGCAAGACCAGATGTTCGTTCTGCGGACAGCCCGCGGAAAAGGCCGGACCTCTCATATCCAGCCCCTCCGGCTCGACCATATGCCGGAACTGCATAGAGATATGCATG
>CAZDNQ010000061.1:0-14180 GCA_964506605.1 uncultured Victivallis sp.
GCATACTGGCGGTGAAGCTTGATGGTCCTACGAAGGAGGACTACGTCTGGGGCTTCCGCGTCGGATTTGTCACTTTCGGATGCGTGAAGGGCGATGCCAAGATGTATGCCGCGCTGGAAGGTAAGCTCGCCGGCGCCATCAGGGGAAACATCTCCAACGTCAACAATCTTGGACAGTCGATGCTCCTTACCGCATATTCCCATGCAGGCTATGACGCCGAGAAGAAGGAGAAGTTCGACATTCTCCAGGCGAGGTTCAGGAAGATCAGGGAAATCCTGGCCAGTCATCCCGAATATTCCGAGGTCTTTGAAGCGCTGCCGTTCAACTCCGGATATTTCATGTGCGTCCAGTTCAAGAGGGACGCCGAACCTGTACGCCAGCTCATGCTTTCCAAATACAGCGCAGGGACAATTGTCTTCGGCAAGGTGATGCGCATCGCCTTTTCGGCCACTCCGCTGGGCAAGCTTGAAGGGCTTTTTGATTCAATATACAAGGCTGGCAAGGAAGTTCTGGGATAGGTCGGAATAACTGTTTTTTTACCTGACAAGGGTAATTGCCGGCGACACGCCGGCGCTCCTTTTCACAGGCAGGATGCCTGTGAAACATTGTTATCTTGGAAATCCTGTTATCCTGTCGAAAATGATTTGGTTTAGTCTTCAATTACCGGTTCGCCGGCTCTCCGGTCATCTTTCTGTCCTGCATCTGTGCTTGTCCTGATCATTTCTCCATTTGTGCGGGAAGTTCCTGCACTGCGCCGGTCGCACTTCGTATATCTTGCATTGCGGAGGATTGTCCGAGAAGAATATGCATGTGCCGTCGGGATTCTCATTTAAAGAGAGGCTCCTGCGGTCGGCGGTGACAATTGTCATCTTGTCGATGAACTCAAGAACATCCATTCCGAGCCGGATTGCGATCTTGTCGGCCTCCTCCTGCGAAATCCGCACATACCCGTGCCATCTGCAGCAGTCACCGCAGCGCAGGCATTGGAATTTTGTTGAGTCGCCCATTGATAATTGCCGGCGGGACGCCGGCGCTCCGTTGTCAGAACATGCCGGTGATATTGCCCTTGTCGTCGATGTCGATCCTCTTGTAAGCCGGGCTTGAGGGAAGGCCGGGCATGCGCATGATGTCACCTGTGATTGGCACGAGGAATCCGGCGCCTGATGCAATCTCGATCTCGCGGACTGTCACAAGGAAATCCTTGGGCCTTCCAAGGAGCTTTGGATTGTCCGACAGGGAGTTCTGGGTCTTGGCGATGCAGACCGGCAGCTTTTCAAGGCCCAGGCTCCTGATGAGTTCAATGTCCTTTAGAGCTTTTGGGAGGTAGTCGACTTTCTTTGCGCCATAGATATTCCCTGCGATCTTCGAAATCTTGTCTTCAACCGACATCTCCAGAGGGTAGAGAGGATGCGACTTTGGGGCTCCGGAAGTGACAGAAACCACTTTTTCCGCCAAGTCGAGCGTGCCTGCGCCGCCTTTTTCCCAGGCGGAGGAATAAGAGAACGGGATTCCCCTGTCCTTGAGGAGGCCAGAAAGCGTTTCTATTTCCTTTTCAGAGTCGCCTGAGAACCTGTTTATGGCAACTACGGCATTTGCACCGAAATGAAGGATGTTCTCATAATGCTTTTCAAGGTTTGAGAAGCCTTTTGCGATGGCATCGGTGTTTTCCTCGGTGAGTTTCCTGAGTTCCGCGCCGCCATGGTATTTCAGGGCCCTGACAGTTGCGACGAGCACGACAGTGCTGACCTGGAATCCGGCTTTTCTCGCGACGATGTCGAAGAATTTCTCTGCGCCGAGTTCGAACGCGAATCCAGCCTCAGTTATCGCGTAGTCTCCTAGTTTCATTGCGAGCTTTGTGGCGATTATGGAGTTTGCGCCCTGTGCGATGTTCGCAAAAGGTCCGCCATGGATGAGCACAGGATTGTTCTCGAGAGTCTGGACGAGGTTTGGCTTGAGGGCGTCTTTTAGGAGCGCGGTTGCCGCACCTGCGACATCCAGATCCCTGGCGAAGACGGCCTTCTTTTCCTGGTCGAGTCCGATGAGGATGCTCCCTATGCGGTCCTTAAGCTCGGAATAGCTTTCGGAAAGGCAGAGTATTGCCATAATCTCGCTGGCGGCGGTGATGTCGAATCCTGTTTCACGGGGATAGCCGTTCTTTGTTCCGCCAAGGCTTATGACTATGTCGCGGAGTGCGCGTTCATTCATGTCCATCGCGCGTTTCCAGCGGATTGTCCGTGAATCGAGATTGATCTTCCCCCAGTGCAGTTCGTTGTCGACGGCCGCGGCGATGAGATTATGCGCCCTTTCCACCGCAGGAATGTCGCCTGTGAAATGAAGGTTGATGTCCTCCATCGGTGCGACCTGCGATTTTCCACCGCCTGTGGCTCCGCCTTTCATGCCGAATACAGGACCGAGAGAGGGTTCGCGCAATGCCAGCATGGACTTGTATCCGGATTTGCGGAGCCCGTCATGGAGTCCGATCGAAGTGGTGGTCTTGCCTTCGCCTGCCGGGGTGGGGGTGATGGCGGATACCAGGATCAGTTTGCCATCCTTGCCGTTCTTGAGCTCCTCGGGAAGATCAAGGGATATCTTCGCCTTGTGGCTGCCGTATCTTGAAAGATATTTCTCCGGTATCCCCGCGGATTGGGCGACATCAGATATGTCTTTGAGATTTATGCTTTTGCTCATTGATTCTTCCTTATGTTAATCTTGAAAAATAGGCAGGTGACAGGATTAAGTCAAATTATTCTATGAAGAATATTGGACAGGATAACAGGATTGACATGATGATTGGATTATAACTCTCTTGTAATTTGAGGTTTTAAAAACTTTATCCTCTCCGCGAACGGCATTGGCAGCGGGAAGCCCATCGAAAGGATCTTGTCCATGCCCAGGTGTGAATCATGCGGGCGTCTTGCTTCGGTCGCGGGAGCTCTTTCCAGCCGGACGATGTTCTTCATGCTCCTGCCGAAGATATCTGCGAATGTCGCAGTTATCTTGTAGCGGCTGGTCCTGTCCTGCCCGCTGAAATGGAAGATTCCCGAGGCGTTTCTATCGAGAAGGAAGAATATGGCATCTGCAACATCGCCAGTATATGTCGGATAGCGGACGATGGAGTCCTCCATGTTCCAGGGCTTGTCAGAAGAGAGGGCTTTCAATGTCCCATTCAGGAGATCGGATTTCTGGAGGCCGGCGGCCATGCCGTAGAGCAGGGGTACGCGCAGTATCAATGAATTCTGGCACTGCCCGAGGACGGCCTTTTCGCCGAGGAGCTTTGTCTCACCATAATAATTGACAGGGGATGGAGTGTCTTCTTCCTTGTAAGGTGGATTTGAGCCTGGGAATACATAGTCGGTGGAGACATAAAGCATTTTCGCCTTTCGTCTGCCAGCTTCAGATGCAAGCTGTTCGGTTGCCCAGGCGTTCAGGCGCAACGCTCCGTCCCTTTCATTTTCGCACTGGTCCGGATTCCGCCATGCGGCAGCGTGTACCAGGATATCCCAGTCAGACCCGCAGATTCTACGAATACCTTCTTCAGATGTGATATCTGCGGTGAGGAATCCCGGAACTTTGCGGCTTGAGAGGCGGATGATCTGCGAAATCCGCAGATTTGATGATGCCGGTTGTCCGGCCTTGGCTGATATTTCAGATCCCAGGAGGCCGCCTGCGCCTGTTATAAGTATTTTCAATTTCGGATTTCCGTGTTTTTATTTCACATTGCAACTGGAACAAAATTAGAATCTTAGCTATAAAAATCAATATCTTAAACGATGAACCTTGAAACTTTTTGAAGGTCATATACCGTATGCGGCGCAATAGAAAGTGCCAGAGTACAAGAATATCAGAGACTTCCAACCTTTGGCGCTTTAAATAAAAGGCTCAAAAAACAGGAGATATGCCATGAGCAAGGGATTTAATGTCGCGATAGCCGGAGCAACCGGTGCCGTTGGAATTGACATGATGCTTACTTTGGAAAAGAGGAATTTTCCGGTGAAAAGCCTCCGCCTCCTTGCTTCGGAGAGATCTGTCGGCAAGAAGCTCAAGTTCAAGGGCGAAGATATCGTAGTCCAGGAACTCAAGCATGATTCCTTCAAAGGGATGGACATAGCTCTTTTCAGCGCGGGCGCCGCCAGATCCAAGGAGTTTGCGAAATCCGCAGTCGACGCGGGTGCGGTCATGATCGACAATTCCAGCGCGTTCAGGATGGACGACGATGTTCCGCTCGTAGTGCCTGAAGTCAATCCCGATGACGTGAAGAAGCACAAGGGGATCATTGCGAACCCCAACTGTTCGACGATCATCATGGTTGTCGCGGTCTACCCCTTGCACAAGGCCAAGGGGCTCAGGAGGCTTGTTGCTGCGACATACCAGGCAGCAAGCGGCGCCGGGGCGAAGGCGATGACGGAACTTGAGGAGCAGTCCAGGCAGGTGCTTTCAGGAAAGAAGGAACTGTCCGTGGCGGCGCTTCCCCAGAGGATAGCGTTCAACCTCTTCCCCCATATAGACGTGTTCCTTGACAATGGGTATACGAAGGAAGAGATGAAGATGACATATGAGGGCAGGAAGATCATGCATCATCCGAACCTCAAGGTGTCCTGCACATGTGTCAGGGTTCCGGTCATGCGCGCCCATTCGGAGGCGCTCAACATGGAATTCGAGAAGGATATAACTCCCGAGGAGGCCAGGAAGATCATTTCCAAGTCGCCAGGCGTACAGTTGTGCGATGATCCTTCGAAGAAGATCTATCCGATGCCGATAGATGCTTCGGGAATGTATGATGTGCTGGTCGGAAGGATCCGCCAGGATATTTCCAGGGACGACAAGAAGGGGCTGGACATGTTCATCAGCGGTGATCAGATCCTGAAAGGTGCGGCGCTGAACGCCGTGCAGATCGCGGAAATTCTGTAAGTGGTTTAGAGATAGGGCCTATTGATGCCGCCGGACATCTGTCCGGCGGCATTTTTTTTCTTTCAAAACTAGGCGGGTTCCAGCTTGCCAGCGAAGTCTTCGGGTATTAGATTATTCATCCGGTTTGCTCAGAAATATATACATATTGAAAATAATGGGAGAAGGACATGGAAATCTCAGTACTTCAGAAAGTCAGGGCGGAATACGAACCGAAGCTTCCTCCGGCGTTTGTCAATGGAGCCCTTGTGACGGTCGCAAAGAGCGATCCTACCGAATCGATAGCGGACCAGGAGAGCATCAAGGATCTCTTTCCGTCAAACTATGGCAAGCCAATCCTTGAGTTTTCGCCTGGAACGCAGAAAAAGGCCCTTAAGCCCCTGAATGTCGGCGTAATTCTTTCCGGCGGTCAGGCTCCGGGCGGACACAACGTGATAGCCGGACTTTTCGACGGACTTAAATCCATCAACGACAAGAGCAAGCTTTATGGGTTCCTGGGCGGGCCTGGCGGGCTCATAGAAAACAAGCACATGGAGATAACAGCTGAAATAGTCAGCCAGTACCGGAACACGGGCGGGTTCGACATGATAGCCTCCGGGCGTACGAAGCTTGAGACATCGGAGCAGTTCGAGAAATCCGCGAAGAACTGCAAGAAGCTGGGCATCAACGCCCTTGTGATCATCGGCGGTGACGATTCAAACACCAACGCCTGCCTGCTTGCCGAGCACTTCTGCATGAAGAAGATTCCAATCCAGGTCATAGGATGTCCGAAGACTATTGACGGGGATCTGAAGAATGAATTCATAGAAACCTCGTTTGGATTTGACACTGCCTGCAAGGTATACAGCGAGCTTATCGGCAACATTTCGAGGGATGCGGATTCCGCAAGGAAGTACTGGCATTTCGTCAGATTGATGGGGCGTTCCGCCTCGCACATCACGCTGGAATGCGCACTGCAGACGCGTCCCAATATCACCCTGATATCCGAAGAGGTCGCGAAAAAGAAGCAGACCCTGGCGGATATTGTAGATGACATGCTGAAGGTGATTATAAAGCGCGCAAAGAAGGGCAGGAATTTTGGTGTAGTGCTCATTCCCGAAGGGCTGATCGAGTTCATTCCTGAGATCAAGAAGCTCATAAGCGAGCTCAACGAGATCATGACAAAGGATGAGGCGGCCCTCAATTTCCTTAAGACAGACGAGGAGAAGACAAGCTTCATCAGAGGTAAACTCGGTAATGATTCAGCCTCGGTATATGTATCGATGCCGATGCAGATACAGATCCAGCTGATCAAGGACAGGGATCCTCATGGAAATGTCCAAGTATCGCTTATTGAGACGGAAAAACTTCTCATCCAGATGATCGAAACCCGTATAAGCCATATGAAATCGCAGGGCAAGTCAGATGTTAAGGACGTGAAATTCAAGGCGCAGAGCCACTTCCTCGGCTACGAGGGAAGATGTGCTGCACCCTCAAATTTCGATGCCGACTACTGCTACAGCCTCGGTGCGACGGCAGCCGCCCTGATTGGATGCGGAAGCACTGGATACATGGCTGCTGTCAGGAACCTGACAAAGACTTCGGAACAGTGGCTGAGCGGAGGAATTCCGATCACCATGATGATGAACATGGAGAGAAGGCACGGCAAGGAGAAGCCTGTCATACAGAAATCCCTTGTCGATCTCAATGACAAACCCTTCAAGACTCTTGCTGAAAACCGCGACGAATGGGCGGTCGAGACCGAATACCTCTATCCCGGGCCGATCCAGTATTTCGGACCTTCCGAGGTCTGTGATCAGACGACAAAGACTCTTGCGCTGGAGCGCAGCTAATAGATGAACAGATAGACCATGGAAAAGAAAATAATTGACGTCAAATACGTCGCTGCACTCGCCAGGCTAGAGATAGACAGTGAAAAAGAGGAACGGCTCCAGAAGGAAATGGAGACGATCCTCAACTACGTCGATTCCCTTTCAGAGCTTGACGTATCAGGAATTGAACCCACCGCTCATGCCGTACAGATGTCCAATGTTTTCCGCGATGATGTTGCCGCTGTCCCATTCCCGCGGGATGAGATGCTCGCGAATGCTCCTGAGACGGTCGGGGGAGAGCTGATCAAGGTTCCAGCTGTGATTCCCGGCGAGGAGGAGTCCTGATGTCCTTCAACCCGGAAAACCTTACCATCCATGAGTCCTCCAGGCTTCTTGAAGAGAAGAAAATATCCTCTGTTGAACTGTGCGGAGCCTATCTTGAACGGGCGAAAAAGCTGGAGCCGAAGGTAAAGGCGTTCCTCAAGCTTGAAGAGGAGCAGATAATTTCCCAGG
The DNA here is from genome assembly GCA_964506605.1 of uncultured Victivallis sp. Lineage (GTDB taxonomy): Bacteria > Verrucomicrobiota > Lentisphaeria > Victivallales > GWF2-50-93 > GWF2-50-93. The sequence continues at coordinate 7,230 of CAZDNQ010000061.1, forward strand.
CGAAGGCTTCTGATGCAAGAAGGTCCTCCGGCAGCAAACTGAGCCCGTTTGATGGCATCCCTGTGGCTGTGAAGGACAATATCACCGTGAAAGGCCAGACATGCACCTGCGCCTCGAAGATACTCCAGAAAATAGTTTCGCCGTATGATGCGACTGTGATAGGAAAGCTGAAAGAAAAGGGATTTGTGCTTTTCGGCAGCACTAACATGGACGAGTTCGCTATGGGTTCGTCGTGCGAAAACAGCGCTTACCAGAAGACGGCGAATCCATGGAACTTAGGTTGCGTCCCCGGAGGATCGAGCGGAGGGTCTGCGGCTTCTGTGGCAGCAGGGGAGGTCACGGCCGCCCTGGGATCTGACACGGGAGGATCCATCCGGCAGCCGGCGTCGCTGTGCGGAGTTGTCGGGTTCAAGCCGACCTATGGGAGAATTTCCAGGTATGGGCTGATCGCCTTCGCCTCGTCACTTGATCAGATTGGCCCTATCACACGTGATGTCGAGGATGCGGCAATTCTTACAGATGTCATGTGCGGCATTGATCCAAAAGATGCGACTTCCCTTCCAGGAACCAATGAGATATTTGCCGAAGGTATTGGTTCGTTCGGGGATCTCAAGGGCGTCAGAATCGGACTTCCAAAGGAATTTTTCGAAGTGGAAGGTTTGGACTCAGGAGTCAGAAAGTCCATGGAGAAGTCCATACAGGTCTTCAAGGATCTCGGCGCGGAAATGGTCCAGGTTTCGCTTCCTCATTCCAAATATGCGGTTGCCACATACTATGTCATCGCCACCGCCGAGGCCAGTGCGAATCTCGCAAGATTCGACGGAATCCGCTACGGCAACCGGATGAAGGCGGACAACCTCATTGAAACGTATCTTGAGACGCGAGGCGCCGGCTTCGGCGACGAGGTCAAGCGCAGGATAATACTCGGGACGTTCGTGCTGAGCAGCGGATACTATGACGCCTATTATACCAAGGGGCAGAAGGTCAGAACGCTTATCCGGAATGATTTCCAGGAGGCTTACAGGAAATGCGACGTGATCCTGACTCCGGTATCTCCGACAACGGCGTTCAAATTCGGTGAAAAGTCCGATCCGCTCCAGATGTATCTGGCGGACATTTTCACGATTTCCACGAATCTCGCAGGGATCTGTGGAATATGCGTGCCGGCTGACATCCACGAGAACGGACTTCCTGTTGGAATCCAGCTGCTAGGCCCGGACATGGGCGAGAAACAGCTTCTGCGGATCTCGCATGCCTTTGAGAAGAACAGGGCGATCAAGGAATTCATACCTAAGGTTTGAGAACATGGCTAAATACGATGTTGTAATAGGGCTCGAAGTGCATGTCCAGGTCAGGACGGACAGCAAGATGTTCTGTTCGTGCCCGAACAGGTTTGGACAGGAGCCCAACACGATGGTGTGTCCTGTCTGCATGGGGCTGCCCGGAGTTATGCCGTATCCCAACCGCGAGGCGGTTAGGAAGACGGTAATGGCTGGACTTATGTGCAGCTGCGCGATAGCCAGGTTCAGTAAATTCGACCGCAAGAGCTATTTCTACCCCGACATGCCGAAGAACTACCAGATATCGCAGTATGACCTGCCATTGTGCGGCAAAGGGGAGCTCCACATCTGCGGAAAGGGTTTTTCCGGAGAAAATCTTCCTGACAAGATAATCGGCATTACCAGGATCCATCTTGAGGAGGATGTCGGAAAACTCACGCATTTTGCCGGATACAGCGGCATCGACTACAATAGGGCCGGGGTTCCGCTGATGGAGATCGTGAGTGAGCCGGACATGAGTTCCGCGGACGAGGCGTATGCCTATCTGACGGCTCTCAAGCAGATAATGCAGTACGCGGACATCAGCGACTGCGACATGGAGAAAGGGCAGATGCGCTGCGATGTGAACATATCCTTGAAGCCTGCAGGAGCCAGGGAGTTCGGGACAAAGATAGAAATCAAGAACCTGAACAGTTTCAGGGCGGCACACCGTTCGATAGAGCATGAGATCGTGAGACAGGCGGAGGTCCTTGACAATGGCGGCAGGCTGACCCAGGAGACGCGCGGATGGACGGATGAACGCGGCGAGACATATCTCCTCCGCAGCAAGGAGAACGCCCACGACTACAGGTATTTCCCGGAACCGGACCTCCTGCCGATGACATTTAGCAATGAAGATGTTGAAAAGATCAGAAAGCTCCTGCCTGAGCTTCCGGAACAGAAGCGCGAGAGGTTTGTGGCGACAATGGGATTGACGCCGTATGATGCGCAGGTGCTTACGCAGGACAAGACACTTTCCGATTATTTCGACGAGGGCGCGAAGCAGGCGAAGTCGCCCAAGATCCTGGCCAACTGGATAATAACCGAACTGCTAAGGGAGCTTAACGACAGGAATATTCCGTTTGAGAAGAATCCTGTTCCAGTGCACCATCTTGTGGAGCTGGTAGAGCTTGTCAGCGGTGGGACTATAACCGGAAAATCGGCAAAAGAAGTATTTTCAGAGATGTTCTCCGGAACAAAAACACCGAAGCAGATAGTGTCGGAAAAAGGGCTTGTCCAGATCAGCGACGATTCGGCGATCGAGAAATTCGTGGTCATGGCGATAGAGCAGAATCCTGCGCAGGTCAAGCAGTACAAGGAAGGCAAGACTGCCGTAGTGCAGTTCTTTGTCGGCCAGGTGATGAAGCTGAGCAAAGGCAAGGCAAATCCGCAGATCGTCAACAAGATGCTCAAGGACAAACTGGACGTCTAGTCATTCTTCACCTCATAGATTCCAAATCCCTCGTCCTGCCAGACTGTCTTCAGTTTGCCTTCCTGTATTAACGAACCCAGCAGTTTTGCGAAGTTCGCAGATCTGTCGACATATGAGGCTATCCTGTCCGGATCGTTTTCCGAAAGGCCGATGAGCAGGTGACTTATCTGGTTATCCCTCAATGTCTTGAGCAAGTCTGTTGAACTCGCTGTCTTTTCCGGAGGTGTGAAAAACTTCTCCTGGAAGAATGGAGTGCCTATAACATATTTTCTGTTGATATAGAGACCGCGGTTTTCAAATATCAGCATGAGCTTGGCGTCGGGTGGAAGCTTATTGTTTGCAATGTATACCGCCTTCAGGTAGCCTGGACCCGTTGCCGAGTACAGGTAGTCTTCAGTCTTGATGATTCCCAGCGCCGTCTTCCACGAAATCAAGGAATCCCGCAAGATGTTCATTGGGATTGAAAGGATGGTGAGCAGAACAATCAGTACGATCAGGGCTCCTGATGCGGTTTGCGGTAGAAGGCGGAAAGACTGCTTGGAAGCGATGAAGAGGACGAATACCGCTGGAATGATGAATCTGGACTGTTGAGAAGTGAAGAACCAGAAGGCATAGAAGACCAAGGCCATCAGCAGAAGCGCTGCAAGCCTGGAGTTTGAGTTCTTCCATGCGATTATAATGGAAAACAGGCAGAGGACGAGAATGACCGCGAACTGCCAGCCGAAACCGCCGTCGAATGTCGATCCGGAGACAGCAAGAAGGAATGGAGCAGAAACAAAGCCGGAGAAGTCTTGGATGCCGTATTTCACGCTTCCGATGAGATGGTGATATCTGCTCATCTCTATGGCGGAATCATTGCTGCTGAAAAGTCCGGCCAGATAAGGGGATGCCGGGTTGCCTGTATGCAGGTAGGGACGCGCATAGAAGATTCCAAGCACGATCAGAAAGACCGAGAGATATGCCAGGATTGCCGGCGGACGGATTTTTTTCATGCCTTTTGCGGAGACGATGACGTAGATCAGGAATCCAATCCCAACGATCGGTCCGGTAAGTTTGACAGATCCCGCCATCCCTGCCATGAATCCGGCAATTGCCATGAGGGCTGCGGGTGAGCTTGATTTTGCTAATTTCCTGGACAAGAGCAGGATACCTGCAACTTGAAGCAGGATGAAAAATTCAACATATGTAGAAGTTGAGGCCATGAGCACTGTGAAAGAGGAAGCGAATCCAAAGGTGAGGCTACTGGCGTTCAATCTGGAAAAGCCCGGCCTCAGGAGAAGATAGAGCGAGAGGGTGCATATGACCCATAGCGAAAGCACAAGAAGTCTTGGGGCAAGCAGTCCACCAGCCATCATTAGCATATGGAAGTTGATGGATGCCGCCGCAGGGAATGCGGAATAGGGGTTGTCGGAGAAGACTGCCAGATTTCCGGACTGGATCCATCTTTCCGGGACTGCGAGCTGGTATGTAAGCTCATCCCATCCGGTCGGAATGCAGATTGCCCGTCCGAATACAATCGGCAGGATCGCCAGGGGAAGAAGAAGTAGGATATATCTCTTCAATGAAGTCCATTTCCATCCTTTTAAGCTGAACCCCTTCCGCTGATATAGGAAGACAGCAGATCCTGCAGAAACAAAAAGAAGCGAACAGAGGACGGTAGTTTTTGAAAGAAATCCGCAAAGGCCAAGGAGATATGCTATGACTGTAATTACATCGAGTCCGACGACCATGGAAATTATGTTTTTCCCTGGCAATCTGAATTTTACAGGCAGGAGCAGGCGACCAATAAGGAATGAGGATACGAGCAGGAGTGAAACAGCGAAAATAGCGCTGCAAATTCCAGTGTTCATATGGATCAAGTCCTGAAGCATATTACTTGTCCTTCTCCCTCAATTCGACAAACTTGTTCTCGTATTCTGGGTGTTTGAGTATTTCCGGAATATGCTTCTCGCTGAGCCCCATATGCTTAAGGGCGTTCATCAGTTTTTCGGCAGTGATTTCAGCATCCCTTCTCTGTCCGAGATCGTTTTCAAGGGACATCTGCATCGACAACGAGATGACGGAAATTGGGAAATTTATGGTGTCTTTTCTGATAAAAAGAAGCGCCTCCGGCTTCCTATTGAGCTTGATAAGGCATTCTGCAATATGTCTGTTGCTGTGTGCGATCTGCGGGCAGGGCGTATCGAGCAGCCTGTTGAAGAAGAAGAGGGACATTTCCGGGTCTCTGAAGATGGATGAAGATATGATTCCGGCATGGGAGATAGTTGATGGGACGGGATTGTATTCGATTGCTTCGTTGACGGAGGAGAGTGCGTCCGAGGGAGCCATTCTTATATCCATTGAAAGTTCGGAGTCCCTCAGATGATTTGAATACATGAAATCCTGATAGCTCAGGGAAAGGAAGAGGGTGAAACAAGCCAGCGATGTGGCATAGATGATAATTTTGGATGGCAGGGATTCTTTTTCATCTGGCAGGGCTGATTCGTTTATTGGCCAGAACTGGCGCCAGATTATTGACAGGAGCAGGCAGGCCAGGAACATAGTGGGCCATTGGAACAGGACGAGATCGAACATGGAATGGATTATGAGGAATGAAAGGGATATGAGCGAGAGTTTTATGTCAATATCCAATGTCTTGAAAATCCTGAACAACTTTATGACAGGATAAATCCATAGTATCAGCCATGCAACAGCTCCGAAAATTCCGAACGCAGCAAGGATATACAGGAATTGGTTGTGTGGATGTATGGTCCTGAAGGCGAAATGATGGCTCTTTATGAAGTAGTCGATGGGTCTATATTGGGCATAAGCGCTTTCAAAAGAAGGTGTTCCGACGCCAATCAGCGGATTGTCGAGGAAGAGCCTGAAGGTGCTATGCCAGAGCGAGAACCTGACATCTCTGAACAGGATGTCGGCCAGTATGTTTCCGTATAAGAGGGAAAACAAGACCAGCAATATTACTGAATAGAGGATTATCCGGGTTAAAATCCTGGATCTCAGGTTAGGGAAATATATAAGGAACAGGATCAACATGACAGTACCAAGAGACAAGTAGGCGCCGCGGGAATCACAGAGGAAGATGAAATAGGCTGAAAGGAGCGGGGGAACGCATAAAAAGGCGATATGCTTAGCGGAAAACATGCTCTTTCTGTGTGTTATCCTGGAACCTGCATAGTAAGTAGCGAAAGGGACTGTGGCCAGTATAAGGGAGGCGTTCCAGTTAATATTGCCTGTAATACCGGTGCATTGTCCGGAACATGAAATCGCTTGCCAGGAACAATGGATTATGTTGATAAGCCATACTGCAGACATGATGACGCAGATGAACCTTTTAAGGTCCGAGCCTATGACGAAAAGGGCAAATGGCAGGGAGAAGAGTATTATTGAACCTACAAAGTCCCTTTCGAGATAGTTCCCGGAGATGGTCATATGGATCATCACTATAGCCAATATGGCAGCCAAGGCATATGCAGGCAGCCGGTAATGGCTGAGAAAGGACGAGAGGGCATGTCTTTTTATGAGCAGGATGCCTAATGCAATGGCTGATATGGCTTCAATACTGAAGATCTGGATTGCTGATTTTAAGTCGAAATTGAAAGGGAAGAGTATTTGCAGAGGGTATGCGAACAGCAATATGAGCAGGAGGATTGACAGGCATAGGATATTAAATGGATTAATGACCTGCGAATCATTATTCATTGATTTTGTCTGTATCTGATTTGGATTTTCATTGGAAAAGATACCTTGGCAGAATCATAAAAGCAAAAAAAAAGAGGGAGTTTTTCAACTCCCTCTTAAGGGTCAATTAGAATAGGACAATATTAGTAGCAGAATCCAGAGCTACCAACGTTGCCTGAGCTCCATGATGCGCCGGCGAAACCGGAAGCATGACCATCGCAGAACAGAACGTTGCCATACTTGGTATGGTTGGAGTTCCTGTCAATTGCAACAGCACTGTCAACCGAAGTTGCTTCGTTCAGTCCGGGTGCATATGCGTAAGAAACGCTTGCATCGCCGAGATTTACGTTGTCAGTAATGTTGTCAGTTGTCGACGGGCATGTGTACATCTTGGTGTTTTCAAGATATCCGCCGGAACGCAGCATTTCGAATCCCGTCCTGCCTGTCGCGTTCGGGAATCTTTCTTTGTATTCCTGAGAATACATACGAATTGCAAGACCGATCTGCTTCAGATTGCTGGCG
>CAZDNQ010000062.1:0-14162 GCA_964506605.1 uncultured Victivallis sp.
GATGAACTGACAAGGACGGTGAAGCTCCGCCTGATAGCCGCCAACGGCGACGGCCTGCTCAAGCCGGGCATGTTCGTGTATGCAAAGCTCCATGCAAAAATAGCCGCAGGCGGGAAAGTCATAGACTCATCCCTCGCAGGAAAGTGGATAAGCCCGATGCATCCGGAGATCATCAAGGACGCCGCAGGCACTTGCGACATCTGCGGCATGCCTCTGGTGTCGGCTGAATCCCTCGGTTTTGTTGATGCAGGCGGCGCAGACGCCAAGCCTCCGCTTGTGATCCCGGCAACAGCGCCGCTTGTCACCGGAAGACGCGCCGTCGTCTATGTCGCAGTACCCGGAAGCAAATCTTCATATGAATCCCGGGAGATTTCACTGGGGCCGCGCGCAGGAAACTATTACATTGTCGAATCCGGCCTGGCAGAAGGTGAGCGCGTCGTAAGCAAAGGAGCCTTCAAGATTGACAGTTCGATGCAGATCCTGGCGAAACCCTCGATGATGTCGTCGTCCCCGGATAAGAACGACGTGAAGGATCCGCTGAAGCATGCAGATTACGGCGTCCAGCCGAAGACGCCCCCCTCGCCCGCCGAGCTCTCCGCATATTTCGAGGTGCACAAGGCGCTGTTTGAGGATAATCTTGCCGGGGCGCTGAAACATTCCAAGATTTTGGACGCCAGATATTCGACGGCTCTGGCATCCTCCGGCGATCTCAAGACAGCCAGGGAAATATTCCTCCGGATATCTGAACTCCTGAGGAACGATTTCTCCAGAGGCGGAATCAAATATGGCAAACCTGTGTTCAGGTTCTATTGCCCTATGGCCTTCGACAACAAAGGCGCAATATGGTTCCAGGATGGCGACAGGATACTGAATCCTTATTTCGGCTCCGTCATGCCCGCATGCGGTGAACTCCAGGAGACCATCACCGGGGAGAAATGACCTTCCGGGGTTCCTGTTTGCATTTCCAAGGGGATTTTCCATGATCGGCAGGAAATCAAAGCGCTGGCTCGGGAGATATGTGGACGGCAACGACATCAGCCTTCTCCACGGCGGCGAGGAATTCTTCACTGCCCTGGAACAGCATATCCGCAGCGCGAGCAGGCTTGTCCATCTGCAGATATACATCCTGGAGCCGGATGACACCGGCATGCGGATCATCGCCCTCCTGAAGGATGCCGCCGCACGCGGTGTCCAGGTCTATGTCGTCGTCGATGCGTTCGGCTCCCAGAACCTCACAGAGAGACACATGCAGGAACTTGCCTCCTGCGGAATTCACATTCGCAAGTTCTCGCTGCTGTTCAGCGGCCACGGAATGGGGATCGGCCGGAGGATGCACCATAAGATATTTCTGGCGGACGGTGAAGTCGCAATTACCGGCGGACTCAACATTTCAAACAAGTACCGCGGCTGGAAAGAGACACCCTGGCTGGACTACGGCGTGAAGATACGCGGCCCGCTCTGCGCGGAGATTGAGAAGGTATGCCGCCTGCGGTGGAAAAGACAGTTCAGTCATGGCAGAAATCCGTTCACGGCGCCTGCTCCATGCGGTACGATGCGCGCCAGGGCGAGCCGCAACGACTGGTTCCGCAACAGGGTGCAGATATCCCATTCGTATATAGACATGCTGCGGATGGCGAAGAAGGAGGTCCTGATGCTATCGCCCTATTTCCTGCCGGGCTATCATCTCACAAGTGTCCTGTTGCGGACCCGAAGGAGGGGGGTAAGGGTGGTCCTCGTGCTGCCAGGTATTTCCGACGTGCCCTTGGTCAAGCGCGCGACGGAGCATCTTTATTCGACTTTCCTGCGCCACGGCATAGAGATATACGAATGGAAGGAGTCCGTGCTCCACGGCAAGATCGCATTGATGGATTCCGCATGGTGCACGATCGGCTCGTACAACCCGAACGCCCTAAGCGACTATCTGAGCATGGAATTGAACATCGACATCGACAATGCGGATTTCGCAGCCGTCCTGCATGAGGAGGTCGACCTCAGGATACTCTCGCGCTGCAGGAGGATCACAGATGATGAATACGCCAGGAGCAGCAGCATATTCTCGAACGCCATGAACAGCGTCGCCTATTATGCCATATGGCTCTTCCTCAGGATCCAGTATCTGATGACGAGAAGGAAATAGAACTGACAAATCGGTTTATCACGCGATGAAATCAGAAACCCCGATATTCTTTTGGAAACAAGCGCCTATATTTGGTTAAAACTTTGGAGTATTATGGAAAACGCCAGGACGCAGATAATCGCCACGATCGGGCCGGCAAGCGCAGATGAGGAAACAATGAAGAGGCTGCTGGAAGCCGGAGTCGACATCTTCAGGATCAACCTTTCCCATTCCGACAGGGAGACGCACCGCGCCTCCATCAGGAGAGGCAAATCGCTAGGCGCGACAATCATGATCGACCTGCCAGGCCCCAAGCTGCGCATCGGGGATTCAAGCGTGCCGCTGCCGTTCGATCTCAAGATTGGAGACAAGATGTTCTTCACAGGATCTCCGGCAGGTTTCAGAAAATCCATGCCGTCCCTCGTCCTGCCACGCGGTGTCGATTTCTCTATGGCTGAACCTGGAATGCTCGTACTTGTCGACGACGGAAAACTTGAATTCATGGTAAAGGAAGTCTCTCCAGAGGGCGTTGTCGTCCAGAGCGAATCTGAAGGCCCGCTGAGTCCGAGGAAGGGTGTCGCGTTCTCGAAGGATCTCACGAACTTCCCGCCGCTGGTCGATGAGGACCGCCGCGCAATTGCGGAACTCGCCGGAGAGCCTTTCGACATCGTCGCCGCTTCGTTCGTGAGGAACGACGATACCATCCATGAACTCAGGAATGAACTTGCGAAACATGGAAGTTCTGCCAGGATAATTGCAAAGATCGAAGATCCTTCAGGCGTAAAGAACATAGAGGCCATCATAAAAGCAGCCGACGGAATCATGGTAGCACGCGGAGACCTTGGCGTCTGCACGCCGATCGCAGCCCTGCCAATCCTGCAGAAACGCCTCGTATCGCTTGCGGTATACTATAGGAAAACGGTTGTCGTGGCGACGCAGATGCTGGAGTCCATGACGGAGAACCTCTTCCCGACAAGGGCCGAGGTCACCGACGTCGCAAATGCAGTGCTCGACGGGGCGGACGCCGTTATGCTGTCCGGGGAAACCGCCGTCGGCAAACATCCGGTCAAGGTTGTAGAGACAATGTCGAAGATCGTCTTCCATGCCGAATCGGCGTTCAGGACGGGATTGAAGGATATTCTGTAAAAGTAGAAATTAGAATTTTAAAGGTAGAAAGCAGAAGACGGAATTTAGAAGAATTTTGAATGTCGAATACTGCACATCGAATTGAAAACGTCAAATGAAGAGCAGAGATGCAGTAGATTAATGATACAGGCAATTTGAAACTGGCAGTTAAAATGGAGCGCTGGCCTCTGGCCGGCGGTAAAAAGATGAAGAAGAATTCACGGCACAGGCCGCAGGGCCTTGAGATCATACATGAAGACATGGACATCATCGTCATCGACAAGAGTTCAGGCCTCCTTACAGTGAAGGCAAACTACGAGAAGGAGAAGACGGCGCACTACGTCCTGACCAACTATGTACGCAAGGGCGAGATGAAGTCAAAGAAGCAGGTTTTCGTAGTTCACAGGCTTGACCGTGACACATCCGGGGTGGTGGTCTTCGCAAAGACATTCAAGGCCAAGGACAATCTAAAGATCAACTGGCCGAACGTGGAGAAGAGATATCTGGCGGTCGTCCACGGGACAATGCCGGAAAAGAGCGGGACCATTTCATCCTATCTTGCCGAGAACGATGACTACGAGGTTTCATCAGTGAAAAATCCGGACAGGGGCGATCTTGCGATCACAAAGTACAAGGTCCTAAGGGAGAACGGCATGTTCAGCATGCTCGAGATCGAACTGGTGACCGGCAAGAAGAACCAGATCAGGGTGCATCTTTCCGAGAAGGGCCATCCGATAGTCAACGACGACAAGTATGGCAGGGGGCGGAAGATCATGGGCCGTCTCGCGCTGCATTCGCACAAGCTCAGCATCAACCATCCCTACAGTGGCAGGAGGATGACATTCGAGGCGAAGATCCCGGAGTGCTTTGAAAGATATTTCATCAGCGAACCCGGAAGAAAGCCCTGGCGGGCATAGAACGGCGCACCACATTCACAGTCCATGACAAATTCCAAGATCCAATATCCAAACAATATCATTCTCTAATGCATGGCTTTTTCCAGGCTTACAGGAATTTGTTTGAAGTTTTTAATCCACAACTCCCAAAGCAAAACCAACAAGCTATTTCCGCAAAAGCCAATCTATGCCAGTCCACCTGCTGAGCTGTGGGGTTACCGTTAAATTACTTGAGGACAGGCTTATCAGTTTATCGCAGGCGGATCATCGTCGTTTCCAGTTCCGGAGAACATCTTGTTGTTTCCGTTGACATCGACGGCACCGTCAGTCTTGATGACATATCCGAGCTCTTCGAGGCTGAGCGCATCCGCATGTCCATCCAGGAATGCGATGTTCGCAAGTTTTGAATGGACGGCATAAGGGGCCGAACGGCTGGCGGCATTCCTGCTGCTGTCGTTGCAGTAGTCGCTGCTGCCCGCGACAAGGCGCGGCGGATCAAGGGCCCAGGCATGGTTGCCGATCTTGCTGTCGCCGTTCGCGGTTCCAGCCTGTAGGACGCCATCGTATGGCTGCCTGGCGGATGCCGCCTTTCCTGCGGCAGTGCCAAGGCAGTCGGCGAAGACGACAGTGCTGTCGAGATTCCTGAGCGAGCTGATCTTGCGCGGCCAGCTTATGTATTTCCCCGTAGTGCTGTTGAGCCTGGAATTCCCGAGGAACTGGAAATTGTATCCGTAGGAATAATTCCTTCCGTTGTCACGGTCGAGCGTGGTGACGGGATCTGACTGGGGGCATATGAAGACCTTGTTGTCTACGCGCTGTGTATTGTCGCCGGCCGCGGCGGGATCCGGATTGCTGAACGCATAGAATTTTGCTGAGATTCCGATCTGAGCAAACCAGCGCGGGCGGAACTTCTGTCCGTTGCCGACATCATATACTCCGCCTGGCATCCTGCCTGCGACCATTGTTCCGGCATAGTCGTCGGCGTACATGGTGAAGCCGGTGGAGATCTGCTTCATGTTCGCCAGGCAGAGCGTGCCCTTGGATTTCTTCTTCGCGATATATATCGCAGGAAGGAGTATGCCTATGAGTATGAAGATAATCCCGATGACGACGAGAAGTTCAATCAGGGTGAATCCAATTTTGATTTTTGATTTCCGATTTCTGATTTTCATTCAAACTCCCTGTTTCCTGTTATCAATCTCGGACATGTCCGAAATTAATCCTCTATGTCGATCGAGCTTATCCTGCAGTCGCCGGCAAGCATATTGAGCTTGAATGAAACATTCCTGTCCTTGTCCGTCAAGGCGCTTGCATAATAGCATTTCTCACTTTTCGCATAAATGATTGTCTTGACATCCATGCTGTTGGTCTCTTTGAGAAAGCTTTTGATCTTTTCTGGATTGCTCGTGTTGAAAAGCTGTTCAAGAGATGGATTTTCCCTGCGCTCCTTAATCTCCTGTGCTATCCTGTTGACGGCATTCTCGATATTCCTGTTGTTGTCATTGCTCGTGGAAACAGCAACCTCATACCTGCCTTTCTGCATAGGGGAGATAATTATACCCTGCTTGTAGAGGTAGAAGCATTCACCGATGATTATAAGGGAAAGCACGCATAATCCGATGATATCAAAGCGGATGCCTGAAATGAAGTTTTCAACATGCAGATGCGACGACGCTCCAAGATTTCGGCGGATTTTATTCTTGCTGTTCGTGGCTTCTTCGTGCAGACGCAGATGCTCCTTCATCCTGGCTTCTGTCTGAGATTTCTGGAACTCCTTCTTCTTGATATCCAGATTTCTCGAAAGTTCTCTCATTTCTTTTAATGAAGACATGATTATTCCTTTTATGAAACAGCAACTGCCAACCTGTTTAAATTAATAAAATTAACAAATTATTCAAGTGGATTCTTGATTTTATCCGCAATTTGCATTATTATTTTTATTATTTTTATCTATTTTGCTATTTCCACAATAATAAACCTCAGATTCTATAAAAAGGAAAACTATCATGCAAGATATTAAAAGCCGAAGGCAGATATCCAAACCTTTCACTATCATAGAGCTTCTTGTTGTAGTGGCAATCATCTTCCTGATAGCAGGAATACTCCTTCCTGCCCTTTCAAAATCCAAACAGAAAGCAAAACAGACAGCATGCATGAGCCTCCTGAGGGGATATGTTTTCGCTACCCAATACTATGTGAACGATTGGAAGTTCTATCCTGACGCACAGAAGTATTTCCAGAAGGAAACTGGATTTCTCGCCTACTTCGACAAGGACAAGGAAATTTGGCCCAACCAGATTGCGAGATGTCCTGCTGATGACACCACTGAAGCAATTGGAAGGCTGGCTGAATGCGTCCAGGATACTGTGAACGTAAAAGTCAGCATTGGCGTAAATGGAAATAATTTTTCCGACAGCCGCAGCATGCGCAGCACCGGCCCTGCTGCTCAATGGCTGCAGCCGGAAAGTCTTAAAAATGCCCAGCCTTCTTCTGTTGCAGTATGGATGGATTTCCAGTACCAGGGCCTTGACTATCCGACTTACGGGGAAACATATCCTCTTACCTCCCCGGTCATGGTCAAGGCAGGTGCAAACTCATTGAACCGATATGCCTTCAGGCATGGCAATGCCATGAACACCTCCTTCATTGATGGACATGCAGGAGCAATAAAGCTGAACAAGAGCACCAACAACTACGGACATGACTTTGCTCCCGGCGTCTCATGGACCACCGGCAAGCTGCCAAGCCATGTCCTGCTTCCTTTCGGGGCCCGTCCGGCAAACGCGACAATGATGACCTCCGGATTTCCAATTTCTCCTGATGTCGATCTCCAGTAATTCTTCAAAACAGGGAAAGATAAAATGAAATATAATGAAAGAGACATAAAGGCAAAGATAGAACAGGCGCGCCTGGAGAAGCGCAAAACCGAGTCGCAGATCCAGATGAAGGAGAAATCAAAGCTCTACGGTAAAATCGACGAGAAGATCCAGAATGAAAAGACTGAAAAGAGGAAATCAGAAACAACTGAAAAGAGGAACAGGACGCTGCTCAAGGTCATTTCATCAGGCGTCGCCGCCGCCATTACCCTAAGCTGCATCGCCTATCTCGGGCACCTCTACATTAACAAGGGGAAGTATACTGCCAACGGCGGCGAGAGCCAGACTGACTGCAACATATCCGAGGCAAGTTCCGAATTCACCGACATAGGAAACTACCTCAGGCTCGTCGTCTTTAAAGAAGGAGAGCATGCGGGAGCGGCATTGAACCGCATCTGGAGCAGTACTGCATCTTCTGAAATCCAGAAATACGGCAATGAAATGCTTTGCTGTATCAGGAACAGGAACTTCAAGATTTCCAGTATTGAAATTGACAGGAAGACCTGCTGCTACTATGTGATGTGCGATTTCAATGACAAAGGGAATTATTACTTCGTCATACAGAAAATGGACAATACATATCGGCTCCTGTCCGTAGATTTCTCATGAGATATTCAATCATCACCTTATACTTATCAAGGAGACATCATGTCCGAAAAGAAGATTCCTGTCCGGGTTGAGAACGCAAGCAAGAGCTTCAGGCAGGGTGATACCGTCGTCCAGGCTCTAAGGGAAGTGACGCTGGACGTAGCTGAGGGCGAATTCCTGACTGTAATGGGTGCCAGCGGTTCAGGCAAGAGCACATTGCTGCATCTCATGGCCGGTCTGACCAGTCCGGATGCCGGGAGCATAAGCATCAACGGCGAGAATCTGACCGGGATGTCGGACGGGAGGCTCACGATGTTCCGCCGCCGCCATATTGGAATCATTTTCCAATCGTTCAACCTGATACCTGCGTTGACGGCAAAGGACAACATCATGCTTCCTGCTGCTTCCGACGGAAGGGCCGGAGAAGCTGAGAAGGCTCTTCCCAATCTCCTCGCCAGGCTCGGGCTGGAAAGCAGGATATCACACAGACCTGACGCGCTGAGCGGAGGCGAACAGCAGAGGGCGGCAATAGCCCGAGCGCTGATAAACCAGCCGGCAATTGTCCTCGCGGATGAACCGACCGGAAGCCTTGATTCCGTGAACGGGCAGAACCTGTGCAAGCTACTCCGCGAACTCTGCGACAAGGATGGACGCACGATAATCCTTGTCACCCACGAACCTTCCGTCGCCATATGGTCGAAGAGAATCGTAGTCCTCAAGGACGGCAGAATAATCAGCAGCTTTGAAACATCAGGATTCAAGGACCCGCATTCCCTTGCCTCTCACTACCAGGGGATTGTCGAGAGCGACAAGCGCAGTGGAGCGGCCGCATGAAAATCGAACTTAGGATCATGGCCTCTGGAATCAGGCGCCATCCTGCAAGGATTATCCTCACCTCCCTTGCTATGGTAGCGGCTTCCTGCATCGTCGTCTGGGTCGTCAGCGGATACGACGCACTCGTCTCACAGTTCAAGGATTCTGCGGAGAGGACCATGGGCAGGTACGACATGGTGGTCGTTCCTGCGTCTTGGAAGAAACCCGTACTTGCCGCCGGCATCTTGGAAGAAATAAACAAGGATCCGGCTGTCGCCGAGACCGATCCTGTGATGCAGTGCAAGGTAACAATCACCCGTGGCGATGGATTTGCCGGCGAGATGATGATGGGGCCTGGTGGAGGAAGAAGAGGTGGACCGGGAGCAGGCGGCGGCAGAGGCGCAGGCATGGGACCTGGAGGGGGGCAAAGGGGAGTTCCTCCATCGGCGGATGGCATGAGACAAGGCGGACCGCGTACTGAAAAAGGGGGCATGCAACCTGCGGGAACCACTGGAACCACCCGCCAGAACTCAACAGCCGATTCATCTTCAACCGGAAGTGCTGCAGGCCAAGGAGAGGCGCCATATCAGGAGTATCAAAGTCCCGGCGGACAGAATGCAAACGGTGCACCATCTCAGGCGCAACCAACCCCAAGGCCAAATCCAATGATGATGATGGGAACCCCGCTCCTTGCCGGCACCGATGCCAGCAAGGAGCCTTCTGAACTCGTATCCGGAAAATGGCTGGCAGGAGATGACTCTTCAGCCGTGATCAGTTCCGGAGTGGCAGAACGCCTCAAGGTGGATGTAGGTGGTGAGCTCCTGGTCAAATCACAGACTGGAGAATACAAGCTCAAGGTCGCCGGAATCACATCACAGGTCAAGATGAGCATCAGCCTGGATCCAAGCCGCATGCCTGCTCCAGGCAGCCTGACACGCGGCCCCGGACAGATGCCGGTCTATGTTCCAATGGGACTCGCAAGAAGGATAAGCGGGGAACAATCCAAGATATCACTGATCAACATCTGCCTCAGGAAGGAAGCCAATCCTGTGGAATTCCGTGACAGATGGGAGAAGATCCTTTCCTCGAAGGATCCCAAAGCTGAAGTCCTGAGCATAAAGGATCTTGAGACCGCCCTGGAGCAGAACCGCATGGCGTCGAGTTCGAGGATGCAGGCATATTCGGCCACTGGGATCTCGCTGATGGCGGCCCTGTTCATCATCTTCACGACCCTGAGCATGGGGGTCCATGAGCGCATACGCCAGTTCGCCATCATGCGCGCGGTCGCGCTAACCCGCGCCCAGATAGCGCTCATGATCACGCTTGAAAGCCTTGTGCTGGCACTCATAGGCTGGGGCGGCGGGCTTGCCGCCGGATGGGGTCTTCTGAAAATCATAAGCCATACACAGCCCACCCTTTTCCCTAATGGCGCCTCCCTTGGCTCATGGTGCATCCTGCTCACCGGCGCCAGCGCCTTCGGCGGCGCACTGCTGGCCTCGCTCATTCCTGCATGGAAGGCTACGAAGATCAGTCCGATGGATGCCTTCTCACCTCCATCAACTTTCCACAGGTTCCATCTTCCGACGGCCGCGGTTGCGGCAGGCCTGCTGCTGATATGCGTGAACCCATTGCTCGTATTCGTAGTGCCTATGCCTGACTCCTCGAGGTATTTCATACATGCCGCGATAGGCTGTACGACACTTGCAATTGGATTTCTCCTGCTGACACCACTTGCCATGCTCCTTGCAGAAAGAATATTCGGTCCGCTGATTTCAAAATGCCTCTTCATCGATCCAAGGCTTCTGAAATCTCAGCTCACCGGCAACATGTGGAGGACTCTCGGCACTACCATCTCGCTTTCAATCGGTCTCGGCCTGTTCATGGCAACCATGACCTGGGGATATTCAATGCTGCAGCCTTTCGTGCCAGGGGACTGGGCGCCCGATGCACTGTTCGCATTCCAAAGCGGAGGTATACCTGATTCGGAGATGGACAGCATACTCCAGATAAAAGGCCTCAGGAAGGAACAGTGCCTCAAGCTTGCGGTCGACCAGCCCAACCTTGCCGACGACATCACCGGCAGCGAAGCACGCCAGTCGGTCACCAAACAAGGAAATGTCATCATGATTGGCCTCGATCCTCAGGCTGCATTCGGCGGCACCTCCCCCCTGTTGAAATCCAAGTTCGTCCAGGGAGATCCAGAGGAGGCCATACAGAAACTCAAGCAGGGCAGATATTGCATCGTGCCGGACCACTTCCTCAGATCCACAGGCCTTAAGACAGGCGACAGCTTCAAGATGATCCCGCCTGAAGCCCCTGGCTCCCCAGTTGAATACAAGATCGCGGCGGCGGTAGCCCTCCCCGGATGGCACTGGATGACAAAATTCTCTGGGCTCAGGATGCGCAGCGGAAGATCGGCCGCAATGGTATTTGCGGATTTCGCAATTGTCAGGCAGGACTTCAAGGTCGACAAGATCAACTTCGTCTGGACCAACCTCGATAAGGATGCAAAAATCGGGGATATCGGCAATGCAATGCGTGAGATCGCCGACAGGAACCTCGGAGAGCGCCGTCCTGTGAACGCCCAGGGAATGTGGTCGTTCGGCGCAAGCAATTTCGGCCAGTCGCTCCGCGTGTCCACAAGGGATGATGTACGCACACGCATAGGTTCCAGAGCCGACGGCATGATCTGGGGCATGTGCCAGCTGCCGCTTATTACGCTGCTTGTATCATCACTCGCGGTTGTGAACACAGTGATGGCATCTGTCAGGGTCCGCCGCTGGGAGATGGGAGTCCTGAGGGCGATCGGAATAACCAGGTTCGGCCTTGTACGCATGATACTTGCCGAATCGATTCTGATTGGAATTGTCTCCTGCCTGGTAAGCATGGGTTTCGGGGTGATGGCGGGCTGGTGCGGAACCGGCATCTCTCAATACGTGAGCTTCTTCGGCGGTCTCGACACACCGCTTGTGGTGCCCTGGACAAAGATAGCGCTTGCGGGCGGGGCGACGCTGCTGATATGCCTTGCCGCCGCATTGTGGCCTGCAATATCCACCGGCAGCAGGGAACCACTCGAGCTGCTGCAGGATGGAAGAGCAAGCATGTGAAATTGATATCAAGAATAAAAACATAAACAAGGAGCAGGAAAAAATGAGTATCATGAAGAAATGCCTGGGTATGGCGGTCATGTCCGCGCTTATGGTTTCCGGTTACAGGATGAGCGCCGCAGATGCTGAAAAAAAGGATGATGCGCCAAAACTCGAAGAACAGCTTGTCAAGGATGCAAAGGCCTCCATACAGAAAGGTGTCAACTTCCTGACCGACAAACAGGGGGAGGACGGTGCCTGGTGCAGGCATCCTGCTATAACGGCACTCGCATGCACTGCGCTTCTGAACAGCAAGTCCGAGCAGAACCCGGAAATCAGGAAGGCTGCGGTGGAGAAAGGGCGCAAGTTCATTCTGACATTTGTACAGAAGGACGGTTCCATATGGGTCGCAGGTCAGCAACGGGAGTTTCCGACATATACGACGGCGATAGTGCTGACATTCCTTGCGATCAATGCAAATCCGGAGGACGAAGAGATCATGAGAGGCGCCAGAAAATATCTCCTCGCCTGCCAGCTCGACGAGAACACTCCCGGCAGCCCCGTTAAGCCGGATGATCCGGCATACGGCGGAATCGGATATGCCAAGGATGGCAAGGGCCACGCAGACCTCTCAAATACGCAGTGGGCATTGGAGGCGCTTTATCTCACGGAGTATCTCGACAAGGAGCCGAAGGCTAAGAACCCTGAAGACACTAGAAAGAGCGATCTTGCCTGGAAGAACGCCGTCCAGTTCATGAGCCGGCTCCAGCACCTGCCGGAGTCGAACGACCAGGTATGGGTGGTCAAGGATAAGAATGATCCAAACTATGGCGGTTTTATATATAAGCCCGAAGACAGCAAGATGGACGATAAGTTCAAGGAACAAGGGCTGAGGGCCTATGGCAGCATGACTTACGCCGGATTGAAGAGCATGATCTATGCTAAACTGAAAAAGGACGATCCCAGAATCAAGGCGGCAACAGAATGGGCCGCCAGCCATTATACCCTCGACGAAAATCCAGGTGTCGGTCCTGCTGGCCATTACTACTATATCACGACGTTCGCAAAGGCTCATGCCGTACTCGGCGATGAATCCGTCGAAACTCCGGACAAGCAGAAGCATCTCTGGAGAGCGGACGTGCTCAGGAAGCTCCTCTCGCTGCAGAAGGAAAATGGCGAATGGTACAATGACAAGCATGGGCGCTTCATGGAAGCAATTCCAGAGCTTGTGACCTCGTATTCCCTGATATCAATGGAGTCCGCACTCCAGCCGTATCTGGTCAACCCCTGAGGCTGCCACAACATGGCCGCCCGTGATTCAACTGGTTCAGGAAGACAGGGGTGATTCTCAGCCCCTGCCTTCCATCCGCATTGACTTTTTAATTCCTTATGGCAATTTATACAATACAAATATTAACCGAAAAGCAAAGATGAGCAGTGAACTCACAGGCTATGAATACGAGATCCTGGAGAAGCATGGGACGGGAAGGCTGGGCGAACAGATTTTCCTCGGCGTCGACCCTAACCTGAACCAGCAGGTGCTTATCAGGATGCTCCCGTCATCCATGCTCTCGGATACCGACACCTTCCAGAGGTTCATGCAGGGGGCAAGGCTCACCGCCGCGCTCCAGCATCCGAACATACTCGCCGCATACAAGGCGGGCGAAGCCGAGGACGGCAACATCTTCCTTGTCACAAGGTTCGAAGACGGCCTCTTCCTTGATGAATATCTGAAGAAGCACGGCAAGTTCGGCGAAAAGGAAGCCGCTTCTATTGTCATCTCCATCGCCGACGCCCTGAACTACGCATGGGAGTCAAAGAACATCGTCCACAGGAATGTCTGCCCGGAAACAATACTCATCACCAAAGATGCACAGCCCCTTCTTACGGATTTCGGAATTGCAAAATCAAGATCCCTCAGCATGCCTGAGACCTTGAAAGGCGTCATTCTCGGCAGCCCGCAGTACATGAGCCCCGAACAAATCAGGGGCGACAAGCAGGTCGACTTCAAGTCCGACATGTACTGCCTGGGACTTGTCTTCTACGAACTCCTCACGGCATGTCCTGCATTCCAGAACAAGTCCCCTGAGAAGCTCATGTTCATGCAGGAGAACAGGGAGCCTGTCAGCCTGAAGTTCAGGAACCACGAACTCAGCGAACTGTGCATCAGGACTGTCTCACGGATGATCGAGAAGGACAAGGATAAGCGCTATCCGTCATGGCAGGATCTGATTGCCGACCTGAGGAAACTGAACGAATCAATGGAGGCGACTTCCGAACACAGCCTTGCAGATCCGTCTCTTTCCAAGCTGAAGCTCTCCTCCACAGGCGGCAAGTTCCGTGAGTTCGCCACGCTGATGCTCTCCAGGTTAAAAAAAAATTAAAGCTGAAAAAGATATTCCTGGTCCTCTTCTGAAATAATATTGCTGATTCCTTATTGAAAAAGCCCTGCTTGCACCTATTTTATCAGCCCAATTGCCGCAAAACGGCTAAATCGTCAAAATCGTCAATTTAAATTTAGGAGAAATAGAAAATGGTGAAGATCCTGCATGACAGCGACGCTGATGCCAGCGTGCTCAACGGAAAGACAATTGCAATCATCGGTTATGGCAACCAGGGTTCCGCCCAGGCGCTCTGTCTGCGGGATGCCGGAGTCAATGTG
>CAZDNQ010000063.1:0-13913 GCA_964506605.1 uncultured Victivallis sp.
GCTGAGGAAGGCTTTTGAAAAGGCTTTTACCCAAATGAGAAAAGGTATTGAGGTCATTGGAGAAGATGCCCAGGAATGCAGGATGAAAGGCCGAAAAATTGAACTCGACCGAATTGAGCATGTTCGAGAAAGACTTGAAGAGGCTTTCAGAATTTAGTGAGCGGTGTTTTGTATGGCAACTAAATCAGGTGAAACGATTTATGGTGGGGTATTGACCTGCGGAAATAACCTTGACTTTATAAGTTAACCGCCATATTATATATAATACCCGTTGTAGATTCTGTGACAGTGGCAAGAAGGAGGATTGCATGGGGATTTTTATGCCGGCTGGAAAAGATGAACTAAAAGAGAGAAAAACGGATTGCCTTTCGGGTTTGGCCGCGGAAATAGGATTTTCTCCTGAAAATCTTCTTACAAAAGAAAATCTGAAGAAAGCCCTTTATTATCCTGCCTCAGGAGATGATTTCAGCCCACTTGAAAAATTTGGCAAAGAAACTGATGTATTTATATATGCAGATACAGGGCTGCATGGATTTACCAATTTATATAGTGGACGCAAAAACAACAATTTGATTATTATTGACAAGCCCATTCTGGCAACATTAGAGCATGTTGTGCAAATTCACAACCATATCCCCGTTACTGAAAAAATAGACGATTTGATACGAGACAAGTTTTCGGGATATGAATTTTCAGACGGGCGCTTCAGAACTGAGCCAGCTCGGACTCCTGTTGGTATATTCCGTGTAAAAACAAGCAATGGGCCAAAGTATCTTTTCTATATTGTAAATGAAGGATACTGGACATATCTGCATTTGTTCCAGATGGGTAAAAACGCACCTAAAATACTTTTCATGCATACTGGAGGGCAGGAGATAGCATTCGGAGGAGGAGACATTCCGGCATTTGAGGACGAAGTAAAAGGAATCAAAGTTTTATTCAAAGCTAAACCGGGGAAAATAATTATAAAATAGAATCCACCTATAATAATATTAGGCGTTTTTTTAATATGATTTGCGCGGCATAATACCATGTGAAATAATGGAGCTTAATATGACAGTGAAACACAAACGTCCGAACGAGAAACTCATATTAGATAAACCGAGTTATGATGGGGATTTTGACCTCCAAGTCACCATTGAAAGGATGGGCTTGAGCTTTGCCGCACTTGTGGCCCGTCTGGCTATTTTTGCACCTTCTGAAGACGTAAAGATGCGAATGGAGAAGAGAGACAAGACAAGGCACGCTACTGTCTACCCGCGCATGAGACGAAAGAGGCAAGGCGAGCAGAGGAACAGACAGGCTGGACTCGATGACAATACTTATGCAAATATTGCAATAAAAAGAGCTTGTGGTGTACAAGGAAAAAGTGGTGTACGGGGAAAAATCAAAAATTATAATGCTTGCCATATATATGAAGAATCTTGTTATGATAAACTTTATCATACTGCGCTTCCCAATCTTGTCCTGCTGCCTAGGGCAATTGCGAGTTTGACGGATTTTGATAAAAATGTAAAACAGTGTCTGCAGTACCGTTCATGGGAACTTTATAAATGGTATCCTGAAAATATGAAAAAGCCGCCGACCAAACCAAAAGACTATCCCAAAGAAAAAGAGTGGAGGCAAGATTTAAATTTGGGTATTATGTATTAAATTATTCACATGCCAATAAACAAGAAACAGCTATTCCGCCTCATAAAGCTTGTCGCCGAGCTCAAGGAGAACCGTTATCCCAACTGCCAGAAGTTTGCTGACGAGCTTCTGCATTTGGACCTTTACCAAAATGAGAATGTCGCGTGTACAGCTAAGACCATCCAGCGCGACATCAAGGTTTTGAAGGATCGTGGTGCGGACATCAAGTTCGATGCAAAGAACAATGGCTTCTATCTTGCGAACCGTGGCTGGGAATTCCTATGCCCGCCGCTTCAGGACGAAGAGATGATGGCTTCGGTGTTCGGAGCGAAGGTTGCTGAAGACATCTTCCCAGAGCCGGTCAAATCCCAGATCCGGCAGGCCGTAGATACCCAGCTTGCAGGAAATACAGCTGACTTTCTGGACAATGCGTTCATAGAGACTCTCATAGTGGCTTCTGGGGTAAAGGTTAAGATAGATCCCAATATATTCAAGACGGTCTTCGACGCCTGGCAGACAAGGCATTCCCTTGACATCAGATACAGGGCACCTGATGGAAGGATCTCGGAAAGGTGGATAGATCCGCACGTCCTGACCTATTACAAGGAAGCCTGGTATATCAAGGGATTTTGTTTGAAGTCGAACGCCACCCGTCTTTTCGCCGTACACAGGATAACGTCTGCGAAGATAACCGACGAGACATTCACGCCGGACAAGAAGATCATCAACAGTGTCATTGAAGGCGATGTCTACGGGTATGACAAGATCAAGGATGTCGAGATATGGCTATCTCCGGAATCTGCACGCTACGTAAAGGAACGCAAACGCAGGAAAGGCGAGAAACTGACTTTCAACAAGGACGGTTCAGCCGTTCTTTATCTTTCCGAAACCGCCTTCTTCGAAATAACCAGATGGGTCATGGCGGAATGCGGAAGGGCAAAGGTGCTGAAGCCTGTCGAACTCGTCAAGGAAATTTCAAGGATATCCCAGGATATTGCCAGCAATCATAAGAGTTGATTCGGAAAGCCTGTCTTAGAGTTATTTCTTGAAGAAAATTCTTCTTTTTTCCATCCCCTCCCACAAGATGTCCAACCTCCGATAGTATTATGTAAATAAAAAAGGAGGATTATACCCATGCCAAGGTTTTTCTACAGGACCAGGAGCCAGAAGGAATCAAGTGACTACATACGTGCTGAAACTTTGAAGTTTACCCTGAACTACATCAAGAACACTAACGATCTTTCAAGCGAGGCCGTCTTTGACAATCTTCTCTGCTTCCTGGGCAAGGACGAGATCAGGAAGATAATCGATAGGTATCTGAAGATAGTCGGGAGGAAAGGCAAGGGAACTGAATTGGTCTCGGACAGATTCAGTTTCCGGCGGCACTACAAGGAAGCCGTTGAATATCTTACAGATAATTTCAGCTCTCCGGAAGAGTCGCTCATTATTGAAGACATAATCAAGACTGCCGAGAAAGAACTCGCCAGCTGCAGGAAAAGAGTAAGGAAGAAGGATGACCTCTTCGCCTCGCGGCTTTGTGAACTGCAGAAGGCGCTGGAGGTTTCCGATGAGGCAATGGAGGTTTTCAAAGTCATCTATTTCGCACACTGCAACCATGACTTCGAGAACATGTGCCAGGCGACTTCGATCACGATGAACACCCGGCATGACTCAAGGGCGACAATTGGTACACTGAAACTGTTCACCGGATTTTCCGAGCAGGTCGTAAAGCAGGCCATATCGAAAGAATCCCCGCTTCGGAAGTATGGGATTCTCGAGGAGGATCTTGACATCGTCCACCAGATATCCGAATTTCTGACTGGACTCAGCGAGGAGCCCCTGTCGAACAAGTTCTTCCGCAAGTATGAAGGACGGCCCGTCGACATGGATTCCCACTCCACTGTCAGCCAGCATCTTGGGGTTATTGAAAAGCTCATCTTCAACCGTGGTGACAAGGAGAGCGTAAACATCCTGCTTTATGGCGTTCCGGGTACAGGAAAGACCGAGTTCTGCAGGTCTCTGGGACACCATATGGGAAAGGACGTATATGAGATAAACACCCATGAGAACGATGAGAGGCCCTATGGTTCGGGCAACAGGTTCAGGTTCGCGGCCCTCAGGGCCTGCCAGCATACCATATCTCTCGAAAAGAGCATCATAGTGGTCGATGAAGCCGATGAGATGTTGAATGGCGGAAGCACCGCCTCCTCCCTGTTCATGGGCCAGGCGAGGAACACGGAAAAGGACATTGTCAACGACTATCTCGACAACAGTCCGGGCGTCTTTTTCTGGATAACGAATCATTCCCGGAACATTGAGGAATCTACCCGCAGGCGTTTCGACTACTCGATTGAGTTCAGGAAGTTCTCGACCATACAGAGGATCAAGCTCTGGCAGAGCTGCATCAGGAAGCACCAGCTTGAAGAGGAATTCACGGATGATGAAATTGCGGCATTCGCAAAGAAGTATGAGATCACCGCCGGAGGGATCGACGTGGCTCTCAAGAACTACAAACGGATGGTCAAGAGCGGGGGACAATCTGAAAAACAGAAGGCAAAGGTAGATATCATAGATACGATCCTTAAGCCACATGTAAGCCTCATGACTGGTAGCAGGAGAAGGAAGGAGCTGATGGAACCAGTGCCGTTCTATTCCCTGGAGGGGCTCAACATCAAGGGCGAAATACCGATCTCCGAGTCCCTGGACATCCTCAAGCATTTCAGCGGACAACTGGATGATGATGGCGGTGGTTCCAAAGGAGAACGCATAAACAACATGAATCTGCTGATGTATGGTCCGCCCGGAACCGGAAAGACAGAGTTCGCCAAGTTCGCCGCCATGGAGATTGGCAGGCCTCTCCTCTGTAAACGGGGCAGCGATCTTCTGAGCATGTGGGTTGGCGGCACCGAACATAACATTCGTGAGGCGTTCAGGGAGGCGGAGGAGGAAGGGGCGATCCTCTTCATCGACGAGGCCGACGGGCTCATCGCGGAGCGGAACAATGCCCAGAGGAGCTGGGAGGTGACCCAGGTCAACGAGCTCCTCAGCAACATGGAGGACTTCAAGGGCATACTTATCTGTGCAACCAACTTCAAGAAGAACTTGGACACCGCATCGATACGCAGGTTCAACATCAAGATCGAGTTCGACTATCTTGATTCCAAGGGCAAGCGGCTGTTCTTCGATAAGCTCCTTGGAGATCTGAGCGGAAAGAAGCTGGACGAGAAGGATGCGGTCTCTCTGGAAAAGATAGACAATCTTGCACCTGGGGATTTCAAGGTCGTCAGGCAGAAGTACAGCTTCATGCCCAGGGAGAAAGTCTCAAACATCTCGCTGATAACCTCGCTCCAGTCGGAAGTTTCGAGCAAGAACGGGGTAAAGACTGGCAGGATAGGATTCTGAGAAGCAGGGGGGCTTTGCGGCCTATTGAACAGCTAAGCAGGAGATATGAACATGCATGCGAATTTGCCCGTTGGTAGGTACGTCCAAAGAAAAATAACGGAGAGTGGAATGAAAAAGGTGGAAATCGTTCGACTCTGCGGGTGGAAGAATGTCAATAAAGGGCTGAGAAGGATAGACTCCTTGATCCAGAATTCGGTTCCTGATGAAAAACTGCTGAAAAAACTGCTTGCCATCATAAAGCTGGACAAGGATGAGTTAAATCGTCAGAAAAGGCTGACAAATACCATATGGGAAATGGAATCTGCAAAATACGAGAAGGAAAGAATAGCCGGTTGGCAACCGTTCCTATATGCCCTTGCCGAAAGGACAAGACCAGCTCAAGCAAGGACAGCGGCATTGTGCGGTGGAGAAAGGGAGAAATATGCGGAGGTACCGGTTGCTGTGGCTAAAATGTCTTTTGAAAAGCAGCTGTATGAAGTAGGCAGGATTTTGCAGGCACATTATGCGCAAAAGACAGGGAGGACAATGTTTTTTGGTGCAATAGTCGGATATCTCTATCAATACACCTGTGACTATGGAGTTGAGTTTTCCATTGATGGAGAGGTGATCGGCGAGAAAAAAATGACAATTAGTCCTCCGCAATCAGAAGCGATGCTTGTGGCCAAGACAGTTGCAGGGAAATTTTCAATATAAGTCATCTCCATGCTGTTCCCTCCCATAAGATGTCCGACCGCTTGCGCTATATTTGGGTATAATAAAAATATTGGAGAGGTCTTTATGAAAAAGGAATTAAATATTTCCATACATAGCCTGCAGGATATTGCAGAAGTTGTCAGGAGCCGGAAGATGGACCTGAATATTGTCAGCATAAGGAGTAGCGATTGCCCGGAGGAGGAGTATAGTTTCTTTGAGAAGTACAGGGGCAACTACAGCTCTATTGTCATTGAGGAATTCGATGACATCGAGTTCCCCGATGACAAGTTCAAGATTGTGACCTGTGCTGAGATTGAAAGGATCCTCCTTTGGGCCAAGGGCAAGGACAGGATAGCCGTCCACTGCACCGCTGGAGTTTCGAGGAGCGCGGCCGTGGCATACCTTGTCGCCTGCTCGAGGATGTCGGCTTCGGAGGCAATCAAGGTACTGGATCCGGATATCCATTATCCGAACGCACTTGTCCTTCTGGAGGGGATGAAGATACTTAAAGATCGTTCAATCGAAGATCAGTACAGGAAATGGCTCAAAACTGCGGATGAAAGGTCGGGGATGAACCTTCTGCGTTCAATGACTCCGTTCCGCAGCCAGACCGCAATAACTGAGGTGTGACAATGCCCAAGCAGAGATACCTTACAAAGAGCCGCTTCAAGCTGGCGCTGGAATGTCCGCGCAAGCTGTACTACTGCGACAAGAAGGACAAGTACGCCAACCTCAACGATGAAAACGAATTTCTCCAGTCCCTTGCCGAAGGGGGGTATCAGGTGGGGGAACTCGCAAAACACTATTTTCCGGACGGGCATGACATCAGGTCCCTCGGTCATGACGAAGCCCTTGCTGAGACAAGTAAACTTTTGAAGCTGGACAAGGTCGTTATATATGAAGCGGCTGTACGATATCAGAACTGTTTCATCAGGATTGATATACTCAGGAAGAACGGTAGCGATATAGATCTCGTGGAAGTCAAGGCGAAATCATTCAATCCTGAGACAGACACCTTCACCAACAAGCATGGATTTATTGACAGCGGATGGTCTGCTTATCTCTATGATGTCGCCTTCCAGGCCTGGGTTGTCAGGAAAGCATTTCCAAACTGGAACGTAAAGCCATTTCTTATGCTGGCAGACAAGTCAAAACCGGCAATTGTCGATGGTTTGAACCAGATATTCAAAATCACCCATGACAGGAACAGGATTGTCATAAAGACCGATGCGAGCAGGATCACGCCGGAGCTCATTGATAAGAGGAACAGGATCTTGGTACAGGAACCAGTCGATCATCTTGTCGATTTGATATGTAAAGGCAAAGACAAGAGAGAAGACGATAAAGATGAAGAGGAGCTGAAGGATTTTGAAGTCCGGATCATCGAATATGCGGGATATTATGAGAAAGACCAGCCGTGCCCTGTGGAGATAGGAGCCAAGTGCAAAGGCTGCGAATTCAAATGCGATGATGGAGCGAGGGCGAAAGGCATGAAGAACGGTTTCGAGGAATGCTGGCAGGAGGAATGTGGAAAGAATTTCAATTTCAAGGAGCCTTTGATATTTGAACTCTGGAACTGCAGGAAGACCGCAAAATTCATGGAAGACGGCATTTATCATCTCAGTGACATCGATCCCGAATCGCTTACCGGCGCCTCCGCAGAGAGGCAGCGTCTGCAGATAAGAAAAACCTGTGTCGAGAAGGACGGGAAGGACGTAATAGATCCCGGTCTTTCTGGAAAGATGAATGATTGGAAGTTCCCGCTGCATTTCATCGACTTTGAGACTTCAATGGTCGCGTTGCCGTTCAACAAGGGACGACATCCATATGAACAGATAGCCTTCCAGTTCTCATGCCATACCCTCCACGAGGACGGCAGGATAGATCACGATGAGTTCATTCACTGCGAGCCCGGGACTTTTCCGAACTATGAATTTGTAAAAGCCTTGAAGTCCGTGCTGGACAAGGACAGCGGAACGATTTTCAGATACGCAGCCCATGAGAATACAGTCCTCCGGCAGATACAGAAGCAGATGGAAAGCAATGTTGCTGCCAAGCGGGCCGATAAATCCCTCCTTGACTTGAGCGAATGGATTGACTCGATAACGCAATGGGATGTTGACAAGAAGAGATACTCCGGTAAAAGGAACATGGTCGATCTCAAGGATATGGTCCAGAAATATTACTATCATCCAGCAATGAAGGGTTCGAACTCGCTCAAGTACGTCCTGCCTGCGATCATGAACAGCGACTTCATCAGGAACAAGTACGGAAAGCTTCTGAAGTTCGGAACGAATCTTAAAGGAATGGTCTTATGGCAGTACGATGAATCAAAGAAACAGGCACATGACCCATATAAGCTTCTTCCCCCGGTTTTCGAAGATATTGATTTGAGCGGGATTGAACGGATATACGATTCCGATGAACTCAGCGAGGGTGGCGCAGCCATGACCGCCTACTGCCGAATGCAGTTTTCCGAGATGTCTCCTGCTGAACGAAAAGCAATTGTCAGCGCTCTTCTCAAATACTGCGAACTGGATACCCTAGCGATGCTGTTGATATATGAATATTGGAAGGATAGGCTCTTCTCGTGCCGACCATGAGCGTGGATGAGCTAGAATAACAATGTCAAAAGGGAAGAACATCTGTCGGTTGAGCAAGATCGAGACCGAGATTGTCCATAGGTTTGCTGGAGAACTCGGAAGAAAAAAGCTGCCTTCCAACCGCCAGCTTATTGCCGCCGGTAGGCAAGGAGTCATGAAGGCCCGGCGCAACTACAGGCCGTCAAAAGGTGACTTCTCAAAATATGCAGGATGGTGGATCAGGAATTCAATGAAACTGTGTGTGCTTCGAAAACTGAAGTAAAGATTAAATATTTACGCAAGCTGCAATTAGTTAATTGCTCATAATGTTATTTTATGCAAAGGTTTGCCTCTACGCATATCTCTTGGCGAAAGGTCGGCCCTGCCTTGAAAAGTATCCTTGTAGTCAGCGACAGCCCAAAGCCAAGCCTCCTGAATTGTGTAGTCCCTATCGTAGAGAATCCATATTAAATAATCCCAAAGGTAGTTATTAGCCTCTGGCACATGCCAAACAGCGCTGTTCTTATTACCACTCGGTCGAGATGCTTTGACTTGGTATTTCTTTTTTCTATATTCAAAATCATAACCCTTGGTAACCGCTGATTTGCCTTGCATGCATTTAGAATACTCCTCTATTGTACATCCTATCAAAATCGCTGCATCATATTCAGAAATTGCTGAAGTTATGCGTGGAGCTACTCCAAATCGTCTTTGCCATTCAAGTGCCGTAGAAACCAGTTTTTCTCTTAGTTCCATTTTATACTCCAGTGAAACCTGTAAATATTATTGTTGACTCAAATAGTAATATACTGGCATTTGCCTATAAGTCTGAGACTCAAACAAACATTTCTTATATTAAATCCCCCGATTCTGCGCATAGCCTGACTCGTCGGCCAAGACGAGTCTTAGTTTTGACAGGGCCTGGTTCTGGATCTGCCTTACCCTTTCACGTGTACGTCCGATTTTGCGGCTGACATCCTCAAGGGTACCGGCACTGCATCCGTTCAGGCCAAAACGCATGTTCAATATGTTTATCTCCCGCTCGTCCAGAGTCTGAAGAATTTTTATCAGCCTGGAGATGGATTCGGAGTCTGCAAGTAGCTTGTCGGGTATTGATGCGGCATGATCAGGAATGATGTCCTTGAATTCGCCGTCCTCCCCTTGCTGGATAGGGTCGTGCATCGAGAAGGTCTTCAATTCGGCAAGCCTGAGCCCGGCTACGGTCCTTTCGCTAAGTTCCAGGAAATCGGCTATTTCGGCATTCGCAGGCTCCCGTCCGAGCTTCTCGCTCAGCCTGAAGCTCGCCGTCCTGATCTTTGCCATTTTGCCTGCCGACTGGACCGGTATCCTGATGGTCCTCGACTGATTGGCTATGGCCCGGCGCATCGCCTGCTTGATCCACCAGGCGGCATACGAGCTGAGCTTGGCACCTTTTGCAGGATCGAACTTTTCCGAGGCCCTGATAAGGCCGATGTTGCCTTCCGCAATAAGATCAAGCAACGGGAGCCCGAACCCCTTAAAGTCATGCGCGATCTTGACCACCAGCCTCAGGTTTGCCTCGACCATCTGGTTCTTGGCGCGATGGCTCGCTGACCTGCTCTTCCCATGGATTATCTTTGCGAGCCTCTTCTCGTCGTCGAGGCTCAGGAGGGCGGTCTGCCCTATCTCGCCCATATACTGTCTCATTGCATCCCTGGAGACACCGGGTTCCTCGGGCTCATCGTGTATTTCCGGTGGAGTGGGTCGTCTCTGGAAAGCCGTAATCTTCATCTTCCTGATCTTCTGTGTTCTTTTAGTCTTCATTGATCTTTACCTTCATTCAATATTTGCTGGATATCGTGCAGCCTAGTACTGGCGCCGACCCCACTTTTGTAACATAGGGTTGGTTATACCATGAAATAAAAATAAAGCAAGATGGCATGAAGATTAACAGAAAATATTTATTGGCATGACACAAGATGTCCAACCCCCGGCAGTAGTTTATATGCAGCGTACGAAGTGAAAAGATAAAGAGAGGAAAATATTATTATGATTAAACTGGCAAGAGCCCATCATTACATGTTCGCGCACAAACTCCTTCCGTTGCTGTTCTTCAAGGAACCGGAGCGATTTATGTCGGGAATGAAGAAAGGCTGTCATGTAATTCTCGGTTGGTGGTGGAACGAGATCGGCTCCAGCCTGAAGAAAAAGGAAAGGATTGCATTAAACGGGTTCAGGTTTAGAAGCATCATAAAGGAATATAAGTATTACAGGGCATATTTTGTGGAGATGCCTGAGGCGAAATTCGCACCGGAGGCGATAATCGTGGCCTTCGTAATTATCAAGGTTCCTGAAAAAGAAGAAATAAAGGCCCAATATTACACAATTGATGCAAATATGGAGCCTAGGCCTACGAATCAGATATCAAGTTCAGGCACCAACGGCTGCCATACGAGCTTCAGGGGTTGCGTTCCCAATATTAAGGATTTCGCAAAAAGACTGCATGTGATAACAAGCTATCCTATCTGCAAGATGCGTGGCAGGAAATACAATTTCAGGTACTACGACAAGATATTTTACGGACCACCTTCCGGTGGGAAGGTTGCTAAAATATGAAAATCATTCCGATATTGGGTTCTTCTGATTCCATGGGACATAAAATGTCCGGACCAACGGGGTATAATAGGTCATTATGAAAACAGGAATTACATTTTTGGCCAGTAGCAGCGCGGGGAACTCCCTCGTAATACATGCCGGGGGCGAAGGTGTCATGATCGATGCAGGCATCAATGGGGACATGCTCGATGGCCTGTTAAAGTCGGAGCTTGATCCGAAGTTAAACATCAGGGGGCTCCTTGTCACGCATGAACATGGGGATCATGTCCGCGGCATGCATTACATCTGCACAAAACACGGCATCCCGGCTATCATGACTCCGGCGCTTTATGAAGAAATAAAGAATAACCTGAGAGGGGTGAAAGTCCTTCTGTGCCAGAAAGAGGAACGCTTTTCTCTCGGTCACTTTGAGATACTGGCATTCCCTGTGCCACATGACACTGTTGATCCAGTCGGATATTCAATTCAGTTCAACAATATGAAGTTCGGCATTGCCACGGACCTCGGGGAGGTCGACAGTGCGGCGGAAAGACATATGCTCGGTTCCGACGTACTCGCCCTCGAAAGCAACCATGACCTCGATATGCTCAAGTCATCCCAGAGACCCCGGATCCTCAAGGATAGAATCAAGTCCAGTCGCGGGCATTTGAGCAATGTCCAGGCATCCGAGGCGCTGGGCAAAATTCTTTCGGGCAACACAAAACGCCTGTTCCTGCTCCACTTGAGCCAGGAATGCAATACTGCGGAGAAAGTTGATGAATCTGTCAAAGCCAGGCTTGAAGAACTGGGCAGAAAGGATATCGAGTATCATATAGTAAACAAGGGTATTTGCCCAGCGAAATATTGGATCTGAATGAACGGTAAAACAGGAGGCGATAATATTATGCCTGCAACAAAGAAGAAATATGAAAAGAACTACGAGATAATCACCCCTGAAAGATTCAAGAACCTTATGAAGTATCACTCTACCCATGAGAATTCATTATGCAGCAGGCACATGAAGATGGATCAAATAATGTGCATGGTGCTTGAGCAGAATGGATATGGAGATGGTGCTAGGCAGATAAGGGGCTCCATGAAATGGCTGCATGACTCTGATTAAATGAAAAATTAGGAGGATGCCATGTCGGATAAAATGAAATTGAATAAGCCTGGGAAATGTCAGGTTATGTCCCCATTAGATTTTTCCATTGTCATAGACGATTGCTTTATGATTGAAGGCACTCCCGACATAGTACATGAGGAAATTGATGAAGAAATGTGCAGGATACTTGAAAGCCTTGGATATGGGGAAGGCGTGGAGATCTTCAGGAAGATGAATTTTAATCCTTTCTAATTGATGACGAACTCATCTTATAGAGGTTGCAAACCATAATAATAATAATGGAGCCTGAAATGCCAAAGCCAAAGCAAGTTATCCAAAGGCAAGGTACCCGCGAACACGGATTTGGCCATCATGATAATCAGGAGCTTGTTGACATATTTGAGAACCAGAAGAGGGAATTCAGATATACATTTCAAGGAAAAGATCCGAGAGATGCAAAAGTTGTATTCATTTCTTTGGACGCGAATTTTACGAGCATTCAACAAAACGATTCAATACCTGAAAACCTACGAGTATACTTGAATAATGCCGAAGAATATATAGATAATTACGGCGGCAGGCCGTTGTTGAATAGTCATCATCCTTATATGGCTATCAGATTCCACAATAGGCTGAGAAGCATTCTTCGACGGAAAGACGATGAACAGAATATATATAGGCACGACGTATTAAAATCGATTTCCTTTGTGGAATTGCTATGGATGCCAACATACGGCAACAGCACGGGTTACCCGGAAATTTATTCGGACATGGTAAATGAAAAAGAGAACATGGAACATTTATCGAACCTCGACCATGCGTTAGCCGGAAACCCCGAAAACAAGACAATTGTTGTGTTTAAGCCTGCCTATGATAAAATCAGAGAACAGAATTTTGAAAATATATTTAATAAGGAAATGAGTGTTTTTAGGTTTATCCGAAACTCCAACCTGGTTATTTCTCAGGCTATTGAAGAAGGCACTGAAGAGGATCGCCTTTTTGCTCTCTCGGAGTTCGGAGGATTGAGAATTGTCCTTAGCTATCATCTCAGCTTTACGCCTACCACAGAAGTTGCAAATAGATATTCAAATGGAATGAGAAATATTGTGCGCAAAAGCATGAGGTTAAAACTATAAGATTCTCCTTAAGTTCTTCTTTTCCTGCTTTAGCTTTAAATAAAACCGTTATTCCATTCTCGCGGCCAAATACCGAAACTCACCCACATTCTGTTTCAAATGCCAGCATGATTCAGACAACCCCATAAAAATTGCAAGATTTCCGATTATCAAATAAGCACGGACACAAGATGTCCAACCCTACGCCTTATATTGTCATAAAAGTAGGAGGTGTGGAATGAAAAAGGAGTTGAAGAAATATTATTTTTTGTATGTTAAGGTTATGACTGCGTTTTTCTGGATTGCTTTCCCCGCAAGCGCCTTTCTCTATTTATTCGTCAATCCGGTCTTTGCCACTGTTCTGTTTTGCAT
This sequence comes from uncultured Victivallis sp., assembly GCA_964506605.1. Lineage (GTDB taxonomy): Bacteria > Verrucomicrobiota > Lentisphaeria > Victivallales > GWF2-50-93 > GWF2-50-93. The sequence continues at coordinate 13,476 of CAZDNQ010000063.1, forward strand.
ATCAGCCCAGCTTTTCATCTACTTCATGAGGGAACTGACCGAAGTCAAGAGGGTTATGCAGAAGTTAAAGGAACTCGACCTGGCGTTTCCTGGTGGTTATCTGGAAGTCAGGGAGAAACGCGTCCTACAAAAACAGCAAAGGGCCATTGAACGCGCCGCGGAAAGAAAGCATTGGGAGCCCGGGATTAGGGATTTCATTGAAACCCAGTTGGTCAATCTTGACCGCTGTAAGCACAGGGCCAGGCTTGTCAGCCATGAATTCCTAATTATGGCGGCTGGATCAATCATCTTGCCGGTGTTTTCAGTGAATCCTTGGATAGCATCCATCTTTCTGGCCATATTCATGTGGGCGGCAAGATATCAGCATACGAAGGAAGGCAATTACACTGACTTATACGAGTTTTTCTCCCAGGAGAAGAAGGAGGACGTATATCCTCT
>CAZDNQ010000064.1:0-13847 GCA_964506605.1 uncultured Victivallis sp.
ACAGTAGGTGCCTTTTGTCAGAAAGGCGTAGCCTTCCGGACTTTGTGTCCAACCGTCTTTGAAGGACCGTACCCTTATCTTGGTCGTCTCGGAAATAGTGAAAGGAGCGGAATATAGGTTTGAAGAAGGCTGAGGTTCGGTATCATCAAGGGTATAGCGGATTTCAGCTCCCGGCACTGCGCATGTGATTTCAACGTCTTGTGTTGAACTGAAGGAGCCTCCTTCGGGGGATATCGCCGGAGCAGGAAGGATCCGCGTGATAGTAAGGTTGTCCACTTCCGAGGTGCATAGAGTAGTGTTGTTGTGGCCGGTGAGGGCGAATCCGATCACGGCCAGGGGCGACATTGAAAAAGTGCCTGAACTCCTCTGCTCCCAAGTCGTTCCGTCAGACGACTTGTATCCGGTAAAGGTATTCCCGCTCCTCACAATCTTGACCCAGTATGGCGACGAGGCGCCGCCTGCGGACGTCGTGATAGTGTTCCCCCCTGTTGTCTGCCTGTATTGGAAGGCATCTCCTGCTGCTGCTGAGATCAGCATGAATGCATATTTGGAGTTGGCGGACGTGCTCTCCCTTAGCATGACACCGGATTTTGCCCATGAACTGGTGTTTTCAACAGACAACACTCTGGCTTTTATCTCACAGTCCCCATAGGTGTCCGTGTAGATAAAGCGGAATTGATCAGATGTGGAGGTAATATCCCAGCCTGAAGCCTCTGAAGTGAATTTCCCGTCGTTAAATCCGCTTAGGCCGGCTATCGAAGGATTCCCTATGTCGATGGCGGCATATCCCGAGGGAAGCGCCCCGTAGATCGTGAACTGAGAGCTGGTTGCAATGCTTGGCTGGCTGTCGCTCCTGAAGGCCTTGGCTTTGAGGGTGCAACTGTCAGTGAGGGCAAATGCGCCTGAATAAAGCGTGGAATTTACATCGGGTTCGCTTCCGTCCATAGTGTATCTGATCTGTGCGTCAGGAACAGCTGAAGTCAATGTGACCTGCGTGCTGATCTCGAATGATCCTCCGGCGGGGCTTATGGATGGAGCTGGCATGTTTTTCGTAAGCGAGTAATTTGAGAATTCGGATGTGCAGAGGGTTGTGTTGTTATGGCCGGTGAGGGCAAACCCTATGTAGCAGGGCTGGTTCATCTGGATTGTCCCGTTGCCGATCTCTGTCCACGTACTTCCATCCTGGGACTTGTAGCCGGTCACAGTATTTCCGACTTTGGATATCTTGAGGAAATAGGGGGAATGGTTCGAATCGCTTCCGAACGTGCTGGTAGTTCCCCCCGTAGAAGTCCTCCTCTGGAATTTTATACCATACGAAGGGGTTATCAGGGCAAATCCATTTTTTGAGTTTGCATCCAGGCTTTCCCTAATCATGACTCCGCTCTTTGCCCAGGAACTGGTGTTTTCGAGGGAATAGACCTTCGCGAGAAGTTCACAGTCGCCATAGACAGCCTGATAGACAAAACGCATCTGGTCTGACGTGCCGGAAATATCAGAACCGGACGCATCAACATGGAACATTGAATCATAATACAGTGTTGAGCCTCCGATTGTCGGATTTCCTATATCGCAGCTCTGCCAGCCGGAGGGAAGGATCGAAGGATTACTGCCTGCGCTGTTGGCGTCAGTATGGTAGGTATTTAATTCCACATAGTCGCTATACCCATCACTGTCTGAATCAGCAAGCAATGGACTGGTTCCATATGTATTGATTTCGATCCCGTCACCCAATACATCCCCGTCCGTGTCTGTCAAGTTTGGATTTGTGCCATAAACGAACTTTTCCCTGGCGTCAGGCAGTGTATCCCCGTCCGTATCAATATCGCCACGGGCGATCATGTAGATTCTCATAAACGGTATCGTTATGTTTTCCCTTGAGGATAATGGAAAGGCCGGATTGAGGTTTCCTGAATCAGTCCAGGTTACCGAGGTATTGCTGTCAGTGGAGATATCTCTTTCTGCAATTTTCCATCCGGAGGCTAGATTGAGTGAGTCGTTCTCTAAGATATCCTTGAAGTAAATTTCCAGTTTCTCTCCAGCTGTCCCCGTACAGGAGATCGTCAGCGTAAGCTGGTTATGCGCCGAGTTCAGCGCCATCCCGGTTATAGCGGGCGCGCTTGATGACACGTTGAATGGGTTCTGGTAGGGCAGGACTTCACTCCAGTTGAAGGAAGATGCCTGCTTCCTGTTGAACCAGTAGGCCTGTCCAAGCTTCAGTTCAAGGGAAGTCACATCGTTGTTCATGTCAAGCCATTTCCCGTTGTTCTGGTCGCCAGGCTTGTCCTTGAGCCAGTAGCTGGCCGCAGGAGAAACCGTGCTGATCAGGTCGGAATTTCCAGAACTAGTCTCGGAACCGATGGCCCCGTCGTTTTTGAGATCAGAGCTGTTGAGGGTGATCTTGGAGGCGAACGGGTAGGAGAAAAAGTTGAAATCTGGAACAAGTGTCATGGTCCTGCTGGAGTCCAGGGGCACTTTTCCAATGAGGTAAACAGTCTGGGCTGTAGCATGGTTGTTGACGATGTAGAAGCCTCTTCCTGGAGCGAGTGTTATGTCCGAGGCCTGCCAGGCGGTGTCATCAAAATACCATTTCCCATCTTTTGTTTCGTCTCCGGTGTTTCCGGCAAGGAAGGCAATCTTGTAATCCTGAAGAGTCAAATCCCAGACCTTGATCTGGTCGGCAAGGGACTTGCTGTTCTCCCCAGTCAACTGTCCGCTAAGAAGAGGATTCAGCGAGCCGTCGAATGGATCGAGGGGAAGCGACGCGGATTTTTCCGTGCCCTGCGTGACTTCAAGGCGCATGAAGCCTGCGGGCTTGCCATATGAATCGGTCTGGGCATATGAAGGTGTTGAAGCGATGATCACTGCGGAGAAGGCGAGACAGGACAGAAGTCTCTTATACATAGATTCCCCCTTTAGGCTTATTGTATAGTGGCGTATTGTAAAATACTTGTCCGAAACGTTGAAATTTTAATTCACCTGAAATAACTTGTCAAGCAGAACAGTATAATTCCAATGAAAATAAAATCCGGGAATAATGAGAATGGTTCTTAATAATTTATCACATTCAACCACAAAGCAGGAATTCAGAAGCCGATTTTGAAAATCGTCCTGCGGAAACGGCGGAGACTTGCTGATTCCTATTTCTGGAGTTTCTTCGAGGCAGCTGCGGCAGCAGTCCTCAGCCTGTTGTCAGGACTTTCCACGAAAGGCTTGAGAAGTGTCATGTCATCTTTTCCCCCTAGTGCGCCTATTGCCGCAATGGACGACATCTTCAGCGATACGTCCTTTTCCGTTGAAAGCAACTCTTTTGCCGTCTTCAGCGCCTTCGGATGTCTGAAGTTCGCGCACACCTGCATGGCAGTGATCTTAGTTGCGTTGGAAGTCTTCTTGCCCGTAAGGAGATCATATGCCTTTTCAGAGACTTTATCCTTCCCGACAATCCCTTTGTCAGCAAGTTTTGAAAGGGACAGCAATGAAGTCCCGGCAATCCCCTTGTCTGACTCCTTTGTTGCGTCCCAGAGGGTGTCAATTAGCAGTTTCTTCTCCTCTTCGCTATTGGCATTCATGCAACCAGGCGCAAGGAACTGGATGCAGTAGTCACGCCACATGTAGTCGCTTTCCGGATCGTTGTACATGGATACGAGATGAAGGTTCAGCCCTGCTGGCTTTGTCTTCTGGTTCATGAGCCTGCAGACTATGTCGTTCTTTATGGCGTTTAACTCCATCGGCTGGAGATTGTCGTCGGCAATCCGGCGGTGCAGGAAAAAAATCAGGGATTGGATTTCAGGTTCGGAGAGGTTGTCCGGTATCGCCTGCACAGCCTTCATCCTCGCGGCATAGCTTGCTCCATCCTTTTTACCAAAAACCAGATCGAGCGAAGACGGAGCTCCGGGATTGTCCATTTTCCTGTAGACGGCCGTCGGATCAGTCTTTGCTCCGCCTGCCGCCGCATCCGGGGCCTGGTCGGCCGCAAAGGCGTTCAGAGCTGCCGAGAGGAGTATTGCCTGTATGATTTTCATGCCTGCCTCTTTTTATAGTCTTTTAAAATATCATGTCCAATTAATTTATGTTGGCGGTTTGTTTTTTCAATGCAGCATGTTATTCGTTTCTGCGTTTATAATCCCCAAAGGAACATTGAATGATGAAAAATCTAGTCCTGCTCCTGCTCTTTGTTCCCATGCTCCTGGATGCCGCGCCTAAGTTCGGCGTGGAAGGCACCGCGACATTCGATTTCGGCACGCACCAGTCCAACCAGAGGAAGGAAGCTGTCTTCAGTATAAAGAACCCTAGTGATGACACACTTGAAATCAAGGGTGTGAACAAAACCTGTGGGGGCTGCGTCGAGATCAGTGTATCTGAAAAGGAAATCTCCCCTGGTAAAACTGCCGAGATAAAACTCGTGCTTGTTCCTGGCACCTTATCCGGCCCTTATACCAAGAACTTCTTCGTGGAGACGAACGATCCTGCACAGAAGTTCATGATGTTCACCTTCAAGGGAACCGCAGTGCCTGTTGCTGAGATAAAACCTTCGAATCTGATGTACATAGGGAGGATCGATCCGAAGACACCTTGCAGGAGGGAGTTTCTTGTAGTCCCAACGGATAAGGGAACCGAGTTCGGCAAACCTGTGGCAGAATGCAGTTATCCTGTAAAGCTCTCGTCTTCTCCAGGTGAAAAGGGTCTTACCATTGCCTTTGAGTACACTCCCGAGAAGAACAACGGCGACATGAAGTGCAAGATCAAGGTTCCAGTCCTCAAGCCTGAAGGATGGCCCCCGCTGGAGATCATGGTGTCTGCGAGCATAGCAGGGACGGCTCCAGTGGCAACAAATCCCACCGGAGATAAGAATGACAAGAAGCTTCCAGCCATTGCCGTCATCGAATATTTCCACCAGGCCGGTTGTGGCGACTGCCGCATGATCGATACGTTCATAATCCCCAAGATCGAGGAGAATTTCAGGGGCAAGTTCAAAATCGAGAAGTATGATACTGCTGTCATGGACAGTTTCCTCAGGTTCGCCTTCTTCCGCGACAAGCTGGACATCAAGGGGAACGAGACGGTATGTATGATCGTAAATGGCAGGCATGCGTTCAACGGATATAAGAATATAGAAACCGGACTCCTGAAACAAATCGGCGATTCCATCAGGATGAACGAAAGGCCTGATGATTCATTCAACAGCAGATCTTCCAAGGAAAAGGATGAGATTCTCAGGAAGCATGCCGAAAATATCACCATGGGCACACTTGCCGCCGCAGGTTTTGTCGATGGGATAAACCCCTGCGTGTTCTCAACGCTCGTGTTCTTCATGAGCATACTCGCAGTGTCAGGAGTCAAAGGACGGAGGCTCCTGTTCTTCGGCCTGATCTACTGTCTCGCCTGCTCCATCACATACTTCCTGCTCGGACTCGGGATACTTAGGTTCATAAAACTCTTCTACGGCTATGACATGATGAGGATTATCCTGAACCGGGGGATGTTCGCCATCCTGCTGGTATTCGCCATAATATCCTTCAGGGATGCCTGGATCTTCAGGAAGACAGGCAATGCTGGCGGTGTCCTGCTTCAGCTGCCAGAGTTCTTGAAAAAAAGGATACATGATATCATCAAGGAAGGGACGCATTTCAGGTTTCTGGCGACAGGCGCAGTTGTGACAGGATTCCTGGTCACGCTCCTTGAGAGCGTCTGTACAGGACAGGTCTACATTCCGGCGCTGGCCCTGATGGCGAAGCAGGATGCGTCTTCTTTGAAATGGATATTCTATCTCGTCCTGTACAACGTAATGTTCATAATCCCGCTGCTTGCGGTGTTTGCGGCTGCATATTTCGGTACGGGGATAGTCACTCTCCTGAACTGGTCGAAGCGGGACGTGGTAATCGGCAAGATCGCCATGGGTATATTCTTCATCGTGCTCGCGGTGGTAATGCTGCTGGTGTGACATTCTATATGCTGCTGAAATCGTAGAGAAGTGGTTTAATGATGATTTCTTGGCAGCAGGAATGCAGGGAGCTTCAAGGCTGAACAGGTGGAACTTCCTTCATGCTTTATAACTCTTTGGCGGTATCACGTATAATGGCCATGCCGAGGAGAGCATAGACGGTGCAAGACAGCTTCTAGATATGCGGGTGTTTGTGAACTGACTATTTTATCTTTTGGACTTCTTTCTTTTCTTGCTCGTTCTGGGAATCTTATTTTGAGCATATACTTTTTTCTTCAATCTGACAATTTCCTTTTCAAGATTCTCCAGCCTTGTCTTCGTATTACAATTTTCTTGTGCATTGGCATTGAGGATGTAGGCTTCAATATTTTGGATGTGCTGTTCCACGATAATGTTTTCAGAGTCAAACTTCCTTATTTCTATATGCTTTTCATCAGGATGGAATGAATGGTATGAATGCCTGTCCTTGAAATATTTCCATCCTGCATTTATCATTGGGACCAGGGCAACTAACGAGGCGATGGAACCTGCAATATATAGAATCTCCAGCCCAGTTTCATGCTCCACTAAAATGACCTTGTTCTGATAGGAGTCTGAAACCAGCCACGCCTTGCCTTGGAATTTACCATCCAGCTCCTTTGCATCCAGATGTAATTCACCCTTGATATAATCATTAATGAAGCGCATGTATTCAGAGCTATTGGGACAGGCATCACGGTATTTTATTGAAACGATTCCCTGAATGGAATCCTGCTTAAAGTAAGGAAGCGCAGAAGTGAATTTCTGAGTAAAGACTTCTGTTCTATAGTCCATAATTCCCTCCATAAATATGGTTCTTGCCTGCCTTGTCTGCTCAGGAAAGCTTATAGCGTTACTTATCTGTTGAGCGTAAAAATAGTTTCTTGAGATCAATACCAAAACCAAATGCAGTCGGCTCTGCTATCAGCGTATTAACCAGCGCATGCCCAACACCTTTCTTCATTTCCTTTACAATCTTGAACTTAGCGATGTCTTTTCCATCAGCAATATCGGCAAATATTGCCTTGATAACCGAAATGACATCCTCAGTATTCTTGCAGATCCTCTTGAATGGCACCAAAACCATCTGCATGTCTTCATACTCGCCTGCAACGCGGAGCAGATTCTTCTTACCGGCAAATTGTCTTCCAATCCCTCTAAAATAGGACGGATGGGCATTGGTTATCAATAAGGCTGGAAGAAGATCATCAGCTGGCTCATTATTGATGTGATGCCAGGAGAATACTTCATCCTCAAAATGTGCCAGTTCAGTCCCCTTGATGACAACAGCCTTTGTCCGAGATGCTTTCTTTGCCATCTCGTCATAATTGTCCCGAAGTGCTTGGGCTATTGGCTCTTTCCATCCGTAATCAAGGAGATAGATGAAATAGTCACGTTTTGCTGACAGGGGAATGTTTTCAAGTGAATGTACCATCAATCCCATATATCCTCCTTAATTTATCCAGTGAACTAACGCCCCAAGATCACCTACGGCTAAAAACTGTCTCAGAAGTTGTATAATTAGACTTCCCGGAATCAAATTTTCGGACCTAGAAAAATTGATATTCGTGATTCTCCGCGCGCTTTTATTTCTGCCATCTTCTCTGCTCTAAATGTCAGATTGGCTTTGTAACCTCCGTCATTAAACAGCTTAAGGAGGACTGGGCCAGCGGGGTCATCTGGAGATACATGAATCTCGAATCCGCCGGGATCACAACTGCCTCCTGCAGGAATAACCTTGCAATTCATTGCTTTGAATGTGCTTACCAGACCAGCATAGAACTGCTGTCCTTCGCCGTGGCTCCAATAGATCGTGATCGCCTCAATCTTGTACGGAGAGAGCTCTTTGACCCAGTTTCTCGACTGTTCATCAGAGAGTGGAGGCCATTCTGTAACAAGGCGTCGTGTTTCATTTTCGCGCAGTAACTTCATTTCAGAACGAAGGCGCTCGATTTCCTGGGCCTGAACTGGTACTGATTCGGGACGTAGCGATAGCGTTTGAATCGTAGCATCTTTTGCTCTGAGTTCAGCGGTGTAGAGGCGATCCAAGCTCCACCAAATCAATATGCCAACAACTATGATGCACACTATAAACGAGAACGGAGAGCTTTTGATTGCAGACCATTCTCGGGCAATAACGTTGAGCGGTGCAGGATAGTGACTCGAATCCTTGATCTCTTCCAATTTTTGCGTGCCTGTCGGTTTGGTTTTCATTATCTCAGGATTTTTAGTTAAAGTCTTCTTCAGATATGAAAAGAATGCCACTTTCAAAAAGAATTCGTAACAGTTCATAGAACGGGATTTCCACGAATGAGATTGTCGATGCCCGGATTGTCACGCAACTGCTATCTCGCTCTGAAGTTCTTCGCCAGCTTCTATAATGGTCGATTTTAAACTTACAGTTCCTGAACTGATAGTCACCGTCTGAGCAAATATTAACATCTGTATTATAAATCCGTGATGTGATCTTATGTGTTTCAGAAAGTTCCTGAACTTGTTTTGCCAGTTTTATTTTCACGATTGTTTCATTTGAACCGAATACTGAAGGTATAAGATGTCGAATTCTATCCAGAAGCGAAAAAGAATGCTGCGAGATCAAAGGGTCGATAAGAATAGTTATATTAGTGTGACTGTTACCTCTACTATGGTTGATTTCGAAAGATATTCCGTGTGTTCTAAGCATGTCATAATTATCTGTTGCACTATACTGGTGAATGATATTAGCTTCATTAAGGTAATTGTCTACCGCCTTTAGCTCCTGCTGAAACAAGGAGTCTCTTTGAGGAATGTCTTGGGATACGCTTAATTCATCAACAAGGGGTGTAATATCAGCAAAGACACTCAAGCCAGAAGCACCTGGACCAGCAAATATTCGATTAAACTCATCGGTGGTGATTTCCTCCGGATGAGACAATTCGAATGTTTGATTGATAATAGCAATAATGTTTGAAGCCCTTGAGGGATCTGTGATATTGAAACCTTGCAGAAGGCTGAGCGGTGGAGAAAGATGTTCAATTCTGACTCCAAAAACACCTACAGGTATTACACGTATACCTCGGGAATATGCATGACCGGACTCGAAATTTACCCACCCTGGGCTTGCAAGTGCAGACGGTGAAAGAAAGATAAACATCAGTTTTGCTTCATTCAGTGCTGCTTCAATAGAGTGAACCCAGTTTCTACCGAATGGAATGCTTTGACCATCGCTTGAAAGAAAGATTTGGACACTGTTCCCAGTTTTGGATAAGATAAACTCACGGAGTCTTGAGAGCGGTCCTGCGTCTTGTGAGCTATGGCTGAAGAATACTGTCGGTTTATTCATTTGCTAATTCCAATATAGAACAAGAGTTGCAACGTGAGCATTGTATTCAATGATACCTTGTAAAATAGAACATATACTGGAATGAAAGTCAAGGTTTTAACTTATATGCCGGAGAGATTAAGTCATCTGCAACAGCTGAGTAATGCCCGCAACATTTGACTTTTACATAGCGCATTCTTATATTGTTGGAAACTGAGCTTCCATCCATTTAACTTGAGGCATATATGTCAAAGAAGTCCGAACTTGAATGGCTATTGGATGAAATTGTCAGCATGCCTTGGTGGTGCGGACTCATAATGACAGGCATTGTGTTTCTTGTCTTTTATTATGCTCTTCCCTGGTCAATAGGCAGTGAAAATGCAGCCAATGCGACAATCGGTAAAATTATAAAAGGCATTGCACCATGGATAGCGTGTCTTTGCCTTCTTGCTACTGGAATTTCATTTGTGAAGGGGTTGTTCAGAAGAAGATAGAACATCATTTCAGTTTCAAAGGTAAATTTATGGTTGAGGAAATAACAGAATCGGCAAAGGCTGTCCAAGAGGTTGCCAAGACAACAGGCATGGGAGAACCTATTGATGCAACTGCTCTTTTCCCGATATCTTTTTAAAATTGAATCCCAATCGAGGAAAACATGAACTTCGACCACCTTTCATCTACAGATTTTGAAGAGCTCTGCTACGATCTGCTACTGGACCTTGGCTACAGGGATCTTAGCTGGCGAAAGGGGACAGCCCTAGCATCTAGCCCCAGTGATCAGGGCCGTGACATCGAAGCGAAATACATGCGTGATGATGCTGATGGACAAATATTCCAGGAGAGATGGTTTATAGAATGCAAACACTGGAAACAGGGAGTTCCTCCTACAGAACTGGCATCTGCGCTGACTTGGTGCGCTGCTGAACGCCCTGATGTCTTACTAATTGTTGTTTCTGGCTTCTTATCAAATCCCGCTAAGAACTGGATCGAACAATATAAAATAAACAACACTCCTTCTCTCAAAATCCGAATTTGGGAGAGAAAGGATCTGGAGAGGCTATTGATGGAGCGGACTTTGTTGCTCCGAAAATATAAGTTGACTACGGAGTTCGAGTTTGTGAACATTCTTCATCCCCTGCATCTGGAATATATACGAAAGACGCCACTTAATACTCTGGACTATTTCCTCAAGGTTCTAGATGGGATAGAGCCTGGAAAGCGTGACAGATGGTTCTACGGATGCTTCATATGTGTAATTAAGCCTCGCGCAAAGGAGCCAACATCAGGAGACCAGGTTATGGGGGAGTTATTACTGGATACTGTGTCATACCATGAATTCAAGAAAGCTTGTAACGGGTTATCAGATGAAGTTGAGGAGCACTTTCTGGTGCGCGGGATCGTCTCCGAAGCACTTGCTGAGGTATTTCGGCACGGTGACAAGACAGCCCGTGATGAATTCAGATGTACCCATCAGTCGGCAATTGAGTTCTTTAAACAGAGGCTGAAAGATGGTTCCGGCAATACTAAAGCCTTGCAGAGGTGCATTAGGATGTCAACAAAGAAGCTGGAAACTCTTGACGAGGACTTACTCAAAAGTTATGAAAGCTACCAAGATTTCTGCCGTGAAGTCATAGGCCCTCTTTTCCTCGAGGAGATGAAGCAGCTTCCTGATGTGATGGATAAACTGAATGCTCTAACATCGTCTTGCTCAGGATATCCATGCTCCGAGTGATGCAAGCGAAGATCCAGTTAATCAAATGGAATAAGTTTTGATCTATGTCAACTTCCATCGAAATATTATCTCAGCGCCTTCAGCAGTCTTGCCCTTAACGCATCAGAGATATCCCCAGCCTTGGCATTCCTGACAAGTTCCTCGATCCTGTCCATCCCTGAAATATCCTATACCTATCGCTATTTATTATCTATCCATTTCCCGTCATAAAAATAGGACAGCTGGCTTGTGCCGTTGTCCATTACCTCATGCCCTTTCATTATGACGTTTCTCCTGTACTCGCTGTCAAACAGGTTCCTCAGATCCCTTTTTGTCAGCTTGAAACATGCTCCACCCATATGGGCTTTTGCATAATGCCTGAAGATGAAATTCTTGCAGAGGCGGTATTTGACAGGAAAGAAGCCGAACAGAATCGATGTTTCATTCCTGCGGGTGGAAGTGAACTTGTTGCTGACGAACAGGTTTTTAAGACCAATGGAACAGCCTATCCTATATACGTCCTTGCCTTCTACCTTCATAACGTATATCAGAAGCTTGTCCTTCAGCGCCCAGGCGTTCTTATCGTTGCATATAGCCGTACAACAACCAGTCCTGATTCATTTAAAGCCGTCCTAAATTTATTGATGTCGGGAAATATAACGGGTGCAGAGGACAAGGCAAGGGATGCTATAGAGTATTGTGGATGCAGGCAAACCCGCACATGCGCTTGCAATTGCCACTCAATGAATTAGCTTAAGTGCATGAGCTATAAACTATAACAGAGGTGTATTATAACAGACTGAAATTCTGAATTAAAAATATTTACGTGACTTTTGACAAACGTTTCTAACTGAAAACTAGGAATTTTCTCGCATAGAAAGCGATGTCGGAAGTTGCGTCCCTTTTTTGGGACGCTTCTTCTGCATTTCTATGCGGGCATCCTAGTGCCTCAGTTAGAGTGTGGATTTAGCGTCCCTCTTTTTTTGGGCCTGTCTGGAGCGGTATTGAAAAACAGCTGGATATTTTGGCACCATGATTATGGAGGGAAGTTTATAACATGGGAGGTTTTCAATGAGGATTTTAATCGTGATGATCCTGCTGGCCTGCATGCCAGTGATGGTATTCGCAGGGGCCGTAGTCAAGACAGTGGACCAGGTGGCTGAGGAGAAGGCTGACAAGAAGGCAAAGGACGATGCAATCAAGAATTCTCCGAAGGTCTCACCTCTTAAACACAAGTCCGCACTCGTAACTGTAGACGGGCAGAAGGCCATGAAGATCCATATCCGCACAAAGGACATGGAACCTGAAGAGCCAGATCTGGAAGGGTTCCTGTGGTTCACTCCGGTTGAGAACGACAAGAACAACCTCAGGTTCCACTTCGCCAAGTCCATGGACGAGGTGGGGGACGGTGGACTGCTTGGCAGGGAAAGCGCTCCGCTCTCCGTGGGAAAACTATGCCAGTTCCGGGACACCCGCAACCAGTTTACAGGAAACCTGTACAACACCATGGATTGGCGGAAGATGGGATGGAAGAATGAGAAGTCCCAGGAGACGATAAAGGCGTGGAAACATGGAGACACCATATGGACATGGACATGGTTCGCCCCTGATCCTAAGAATGGATATGATCAGGCCAGGGTCGAATGGAAGATCATAGCCACGGGAAATAAGATGATTATTCCGGAAGAGGATTGGGAGGATCTTCTTACGCTGTGGGGGCCTGACAGGTAGAGACAAAGAGGGGCGTTGCGCCCCTTTCTTGCTTGAAGCATGATGATGATGCAGGGATTACAATATAAATAAGAAATGAAAGGGGAAGGGAATTATGAATTGTCCGAAATGCAGCGCTGAAAACAGCGGAACCTCCAAGTTCTGCCAGGGATGCGGAGTGGAGCTGGTGACGGCGACATCACCCTCAACAAGCCCTGTGACAATGGGTACAGCGGCGGACTCCTGGCTAACTCGGAAGGAGTCTTCTGTGGAATCATTTCACTGACTTCGGAGAAGCAGACGTTCGCCTTGTCTGCAAGGGCGCTGGCGGCCGCCTGTGAGAATGCAATCAAGGGCCTTCAAAAATACAATGAACCCCTGACGGTATACGAAGCGCAGAAGAGCAAGTGACTGCCGGGCTTGACTTACTAAACAACAAAGGAGACAGGGAAAATGAAAAAGTTCGGATTGATGATGTTTCTGATGGCGGGAATCTGGATTGCAGGACAGGCGAAACCCGTACACGAAGTCTACGCGGTGTCGGATGAGAGCGTCCCATGCGCATTCAGCCATACGGACAAAAGAGTGGCCGGAGCCTTCGAATCCGCCGAATCAAAGAACGGAAAGCTGTTCGTGGGCGCAACCAATCTCAAGTATTCATTCATGCTTGTATGGGGTGAAGATGAAAACCATCTGAGATATGGAACCTACAGCTATGTCCCCAAGGATAAGATACCGAAGGACGCAAACCTCTGGGGCAGTCCATATGAGGATCTCGTTGAACAGCTGGACAAGGCCATGGAGCTGGAGAAGGAATCCCAGGCCAAAGGCAAAGAGAATTTTGAGGTGAGGCTCCCGAAGGAGCAGAATCGTGTCGGATGGACATACACCAAGGGCATGAAGGACGAGCCGGGCAGGATATACATGAAATATGGCAGCGGTCAGCTGGTTGGCGGCGTGTCGCTGCTTGCGTCGGATATTCCCAAGCTGCTCAGGATGATTGGCAGTTATGATGACGTAATCAGGAAGGCTGAGCCAATGCGTGAAGAACGGGCGAAGGAACGGGCAAGGGAACTGCAGGCCAGGCAGCAGGAACTGAGAGATGAAATAACCCGTGAATACGCGGAGAAGGCGAAGAAGAGGAAGGCCGAGGAGGACAGGAAGAAAGA